>NZ_JBSSCS010000029.1:0-35880 GCF_054060015.1 Thermostichus sp. MS-CIW-25 | reverse complement strand
AACAGAAAGATCAACTGGTAGTAATCCGTACTGAACATATTATACATTATTTTCAGTATAGTTGAGCTTATTATTGACTAGAGTCATGCTCTTCAAAGTTGGAAGCTGCCCAGGATGAGCCGTCCTAAGTCTTCTACGGGATCTGCTGCTAAGAAATCTGAGGGAACCGTTGCCCCTTCGCCAAACAAGTCCACCTTTGCGGCCAATCAAGAGCGAGCCAGGCAGTGGTTACAGCAGGTGCTGGTGGCCATGGGGATCCCAGCGGCGGTGCGGGTGGTGGGGGAGGTGCTGGAAATCGAGGCAGACTCTTTGACCCCAGCTCAGAAGCGGCTGCTGTTGGCGAAAGCCCCCCCCTTGCCCTCTCCATCTTCCAGAGATTCCCCTCAAGAGGAGGATCGCTCCCCTGTGGTGCTGGATGCGTTGCAATATCTGGCCAACACCCTTCTCAACCTGAACCAGCCGGAAGACCAGCAGCAGCCCTACATTTTGGATTTGGACGGCTATCGGCAGCGGCGTTTGCAGGAGCTGAAGGTTTTGGTTGCCGCTGCTGTGGAAAAGGTGAGGGCCACTGGCCGGGAATACGAGTTTCCCGATCTCTCGGCTGCCGAGCGTCGGCAAATTCATACTCTCTTGAATGACCCTGCCTATGCCGATCTGGAAACTTTCAGCCGTGGCAAAGAGCCTGACCGGCGCTTGGTTATCCGTCGGGCAGCTTCCCCATCTTGAGAGTGGGCAGAGGGCTGGGAACAAGTTGGCCCTCTTGCTACGGTGACGACAGGGATCCCGGCTATCCAAAACGCGTGAAGGGGGGTGCCATGCTGAGGCCAATTCGTCTATCCGATCTGCGGCAGATGCCGGATCAAACCCAAGAATTGCAGTTCAGGCAGTTTTTTTCGGGCTTTGAGAGCTTGACCCCTGTGGAGGGATCCCTGGAAGTCAGCCATCGGGGCCATTTTCTCGAAGTGAGTGCTGAAGCTCGTACCATTGTCACCCTCACCTGCCACCGCTGCCTACAGCAGTTCAACCACCGGCTGCACCTGGAAGTTGAGGAGATCATTTTGATTCGGGATCCCGAACCTCTCCCCTTGGAGCTGGAATTGCAAGACGAAGAAGATCTGCTGGAGAGCCTGCCCCCCAATGGTGAGCTGGATGTCGAAGACTGGATGTACCAGCACCTGCATTTGGAGATGCCCCGCCAGTTGCCCTGCCGTCCCGATTGTCCGGGCATTGCGGTGGAAGCTACAGCACCAACGGCGGATCCCCGCTGGGCAGCCCTAGCTTCTCTCCTGGAAGACTCTCCCTAGCTTTTTTGATGTTGCGCCCACAAGTTCTCTGGCGTTTTGCTCGACCCCACACCGTCTACGGCACCAGCGCCAGCGTGTTGGGCCTCTACCTGTTGGCGGGGTTCGTGGCTGCTGGATCCCTGCAACCGGTTCTCTCCGCACTACCCCACCTGGTCTGGGCTTGGGCAGCCTGTTTGGCGGCCAATGTCTACATCGTCGGCTTGAATCAACTGACGGATGTTGAAATCGACCGCATCAACAAGCCCCATTTGCCCTTAGCTGCTGGATCCCTGGGTTGGCGACAGGGGGTGGGGATCGTCGTGGGTTGTGGAGCGGCGTCCGTCCTACTGGCCATGGCTGGGATCCCTTATCTGCTGCTGACGGTGCTTTTGAGCAATGGGATCGGCACGGCCTATTCGTTGCCCCCCTTGCGGTTGAAGCGTTTTCCGCTGGCGGCCTCGGCTTGCATCTACAGCGTGCGCGGCTTGATCGTCAATTTGGGCCTTTACAGCCATTTTCAGCAGGTGATGCAGGGAAGGGTCGAGCTTTCGGCTGCGATTGTTTGGCTGACGGGGTTTATGTCGATTTTTGGGCTGGTGATCGCCCTTTTCAAAGATATTCCCGACATGGAAGGGGATCGCCAGTTTGCCATTGCCACCTTCTCGCTGCGCTTTGGGCCAGAGCGGATCTCAAGGTTTTGTATCGGCATTTTGGCCTTTTGCTATCTGGGATTTATCGGGGTGGGAATCTCCTTTCTCCTTGCGGGCAACGGCTTCTGGCTGTTGGTGGGCCATGTGTTGGGGCTGGGGATCCTCTTGGGCTATGGTGTCCATCTGGATCTCAACCGCCGAGATGCGATCGTTGGCTATTATCAACTGATCTGGAAGTTGTTTTACTTGGAGTATTTGCTTTACCCTTGGGCCTTTTTCTCTTTTTTCTAGAGCATTTCTTGAAGCTGCAGTCGCTTCAAATTAGGGTGGACACCTGAGCTACTGATCGCGCCAGCGGGACGGAGTCCTTGAAAAGACTTCTGGCCCTATGCATTATTGCTCTACAACACTGACGCGACCAACGTTTCGGGTGTGGGCACAGTATCCTAGTTTGAACCAAAATGAGCATAACGATCTCCCCAAACTCAGACAGGAAAAAATCTAGAGATACCGCGTCATTTGCACTCGAAAGCGGCCTTTTTTCGTTTCGGCTACCTCTTCGATTTGCAGCCGACCCCGACCTCGAATGGCAATCCAATCCTGAGGGCCAACGGTGTAGCTGGCTTGGGTAATGGGCTTCCAATTGACCCGCACTTCCCCCCGTTGGATTTCTTCCACCATCTTGCTGCGGGAGATGCCAAACCCAGCTGAGGCTACCGCATCCAAGCGCAAAGAGGCTTCTATGCTGGTGATGGATTTGACGCGGGGGGGCTGAATGTTCAACTGGCTCAGGGGGATCCGGCTCACTTTGACAGGCACTGTGCGCACCTGCGTCAGGTTTAGGGCGAGGTAGTCCACCATTTCGGGCACAACGATGGCCTGGGCGCCTGAGTCTCCCAACACAAGGATGTCTCCCACTTTCTCGCGGGCGATGCCGGACGCCAACAGGGCTCCCAGAAAATCGCGGTGGGTGGCCGGGTCGAAGAGAAAGTTGCCTTGAATCTGAATGGCGGCCAATGGGATCCCTTCTGGGTCGGACTTTGGATCCCGGACATCCAGACCCACCTCAGAGCGGGCCAGGGCTATGCGTTGGCGCTCTGCTTGAGGGTACCCTCCCCAAGCCCACACTTGTAGTTCGGTCAAGTTGCACAGCCGAGCTTGCACCTCTGCTATTTCCGGTGGCGAGAGGAAGTCGCTCCAGACCACTTGCCAGGTTTTGAGAGCTTGCTCTCCCAAATCCAAGACCCGTGCCAAGGTTTCTCGATGCTCTGCCCCTCGCAACAAATCGGCTCTGGGTAGCATTTGGGGTGCTTCGACCTCTGTGGTTCAGTCCCGTTTTTCCCATGCTAAGCTAGATAGCCGGAATCACGGCGGGCGTAGCCAAGCGGTTAAGGCAGAGGATTGTGGATCCTCCATTCGTGGGTTCGAGTCCCATCGTCCGCCCTTGAGCGGAATCAGGAAAATTCAGTCAGGACAGGGCCACAGAGGCCAGTCCATCTATCTAGACCCTGACAAACGAAAACAGACAACACCCCATCTGGACGCAAAAATCGTGAAGGTATTCGTCAAGGTGATCTGGAGCACCTGCCTCTCCCTCTCAAAACAAGCTCTGCTGTGGTCTTTCAGGTTAGGGTGAGCTTCTGGCCCCCTGCATTATTGCTCCGCAACGCCGACGCGAGCAACGTTTTGGGTGTGGGCACAGTATCCTAGTTTGAATCGAAATGACCATGACGCTCTGCTTGCGGATGGACTCACCAGGACTTTGTCCCGCTATCGCGAACACAGCTCAAGATTAGGGTTCCCACTTCGTCAATGACCCCCGTCCAATCGGCTTCGATCACCGCAGTTGCCTCCGGCATCTCGACAATTGCCGGCCCGCGCAGTTGAAACCCCACACCCATGCGCTGCCGATCGTAAACCGGCACCAGGCGCATCCTGCCCCCAAACCATGCCTCTCGCCGACCCTTGAGGGGATCCCCTGGCAAAGGGTGGGGTGCAGTCAAAGGCACGGTGGGTAGGGCCTGCACCGCCTGTAGACGCAACTGAATCACCTCCACCGGCTGGGCCAAATCCTGCCATCCATAGCGTTGTCGGTGGGCCTGGTGAAACTGTTGCTCCAGATGAGGAATCGGATCTGACAACTGCACCGGGATCTCCAACTCAAAAGACTGGCCGCGATAGCGCAAGTCCAAGCTGAAGTGCAGCGCCGGATCCTGCAGATCGGCTCTCGCCTGGCGGATCAGGGGTTCTGCCCATTGGGCCAGCAGGGATCCCCCTGAAGCGGACGCAAGCTGCCGCAGAGGTTGGAGGATGGCCCGCCGATAGTCTCGCCGCAGATCTGCCAAAGCCATTCCCAGCGCCGAGAGCACCCCACAGGCAGCCGGGATCAAGATCGTGCGGATGCCCAGCTCTTCTGCCAAAGCACAGGCATGCATGGGCCCGGCTCCGCCGAAGGCCAACAGGGCAAAATCGGCGGGATCCAAACCCCGCTCCACGCTGATCACCCGCAAGGCCCGCGACATAGCGACGTTGGCCAAGGTGCGAATGCCAACGGCAGTTTCCTGCAAGCTCAAACCCAAGGGATCCGCCAGCGTGGCAATAGCCTGTTCCGCCAGCTCCCGCCGTAGCTGCACCGAGTTGCCCAGCCGCCCGCCATCCGGCAGGTACCCCAGCCAGAGGTTGGCATCAGTAACCGTCGGAGCTGTTCCCCCCCGACCGTAGCAGGCCGGCCCAGGGTTGGATCCGGCACTCTCTGGCCCCACCTGGAGCCCACCGCCGGGCAGCAAATAGGCCAGGGATCCGCCGCCGGCACTGACGGTGTGGATGTCAATTTGGGGCTGTTGCACGGGCAAGCCGCACACCACCGCTGCGGGAGTAACCTGGGGGATCCCATCTTGGATCAAGGCCACATCTGTGCTGGTTCCCCCCATATCGAAGCTGAGCAAGTGGGGGTAGCCACTCAGCCGACCCAGATAGGCCGCCCCGTAAACTCCGCCTGCCGGCCCTGAGAGCAAAGCCACCGAAGCATGGGCCGCCGCCTGAGGGATGGAGGTCACCCCGCCGGAAGACTGCATGATCAAGGGCTGGGGGATCCCTCGCTCCCGACATCCTTGGGCCAAGCGGTGCAGGTAGCCCGCCAGTGCCGGGCTGAGGTAGGCATCGATGGCGGTGGTGCTGAAGCGCTCGTATTCTCGGAACTCCGGCGCCACCTCGCAAGACAGGGAAAGATGTAGCTCCGGGAAAGCCTGTCGCAAGGCCATTCCCAGCCGCTGTTCGTGCTCCGGGTAGAGAAAAGAAAACAAAAACCCCACCCCAATAGCGCGGATCCCATCCCGCTGCACCCGTTCCCCCACCTCCTGCACCACCCGCCGGATTTCGGCATCGGTGAGCGGCTCCAACACTCCACCCACGCTGCAGCGCTCCTTCACCTCCAGGCAGTGGTGGCGGGGCACCACCGGCTCCGGCTTGGGCTGCGTCAGGTCATACAGAGAGGGGCGGTTTTGACGGGCAATGGCCAGCACATCCCGAAAGCCCGCCGTGGTCAAAAACAGGGTGGGGGATCCCTTGCGCTCCAGCAGCGCGTTGGTGGCCACCGTCATGCCATGGCAGAACAGGTCAACCCGGAGCTCTCCTTGGAGCGCCCCCAGCTTGTCCAGCGCCGCAAAGACTCCCTCCTCAGGGCTGGGGGTAGACAGCACCTTCGCCGTCTGAATCTGGCCGTCGCGCAGGAGCACCAGATCGGTAAAGGTGCCCCCCACATCGATCCCCAGGCGGGCCAAGCTGCGGCTTGCTTCCGTCTGATCCAGATTGGCCGGATCGATGTTGCTACCCAACGCTGACGCGACCATGGCTTCTATCGCTTCTATAGTCCATCGCTGTCCTTCACCAGCCCTGCCCGAACGGCATCCAAGAACTGGCGAGCAGTGCGACCGGAAAAGCCGTTTTGCTGTTGGGCCCAGATTAAGGCCTGGCGGCGCAGGGCATCCAGAGATTGGGTGAAACCCAGCCGCTGGGCCAAGTGTTCTACGGTTGCCAGGTAATCTCCCTGGGTGAAGGGGGTGAAGGTGAGGGTGAGGCCGAAGCGATCCCGCAGCGACAGCTTTTCCTGTACGGTATCCCAGGCGTGAACTTCTTGATCTTGGGGATTGGGTCGGTCGCCGAAAAACTCGCGGATGAGATGGCGGCGGTTGCTGGTGGCATAAAGGCGCACGTTGAGGGGCGGCGCGACGAGATCTCCCTCCAGGAGCACCTTGAGCTGCTTGAACTCGGTTTCCTCTGCCTCAAAGGAGAGATCATCCACAAACAAGATAAAAGGCAACACCTGCGCCCGCAGCTCTGCCAAAATTTCCGGCAACTGAATCAAGTCTGTTCGCCTCAGCTCCAATAGGCGCAACCCCTGCGGGCCGTAGCGGCGCAACAACGCCTTCACCAGAGAAGACTTGCCGGTGCCCCGCGCCCCGTAGAGCAACACATGCAAAGCCGGATCCCCCCGCAGCAGGGCTTCGGTGTTGGCCGCCAACTGCTGTTTCTGCCGTTCGTAGCTGTAAATCTCCTCCCAGTCAGGCAGATCGGGAGCGGGGATCCCTTGCAGCCCTGATGCCCCCCAGCGAAAGGCCCAGTAGCGAGCACAGATTCCCACCCCTTCTCGGCGATAGTGGGCAATCAAGTCCTCCAGGCTCAGGCCCCAATCGGCAAAAGGGCGGGGATCCCAGCCAGCGCTATCGGTTTCCCCATCGGGCCAGGGGATCCCGAACCCCAACGCCTGCATCTGCTCGGCAATGGTCTCCTGACTGTCCGCTAGGGTTTGCAGACAGCGCAGGTCGTGGCGGGCAGCCTGCATAAGAGGCTCTGGGATCCCTTGGGATCGCAGCGCCGCGCGGGAAAAGGGGTTATCGGCCCAGCCAATCTCCCGGATCAGCCACTCCCGCCAGCTCAGGCCCTGCCGGGCCAAAAGCTCAAACCAGCGCCCGTAGGCCCTCCAGCAAGGCAAGGGATCCCCACTCATCAACTGCTGGATTAGCTCCTGCCAGGCTAGGGCTAGGGGGTGGGTGCAGATGTCCCGGAATACCAGCAGCTTGGCCGCTGCTTCTGCTGCTTCTTGGAGGGGGGTCATCGCTTGAAGCCGCTCTAACTTGGCGTTGCTTATCCGCTCCCTAGGGGAGGAGACTGGGGGTAGTTGCGTTAACAACACGGAGCGCTTGAGTTACCTGGCATTGTCCCGCCGGCCCAGTTCATAGAGGCCTCCGCCGACGCAGGCGATCAGGCCGCAGGAGACGGCCCAGCTTTTGCCCAAGGAGATCTCCGTCAGGGCTACCACCAAGCCTGCTGCCAGCAAAAAGGGAAGGGTGCTCAGCAAGGAAGCCAAAGCTCCACTGGGATCCCATAGCAATTGCTTTTCCCAGCTCTCCTGCAGCTTTTGATGCAGCGGCGAAAACCCCCACATTAGCCCTAAGCCCCACAGAGCCGTGGCGGCCCATAAAGAGGGGCGAAGCATCTCCCAGCCCACAAGTCCAACCCCAACGGGATCCACCGGTCAACTCCCAACCCTGCCTTTCTAGGCTAGCGGGATTGGGCCCAATCGGTGGCAGTGATGGTGGTGCCAGGAAATTGAATGGGGTTGCCCAAGCTCTGGATTTGGGCCTGGAGAGCTGGCAACAGCCGCAAATCCAAAAGCGGCTCCTCCACGATCGCCGCCGGGATCAGATCCCGTTCTAGGGCAAAGTGGGCCGTGTGGCCGGCGGCGGTGCCAATGGCCCATTCCACCGGATGCACCCGGTAGGAGGCACTGGCAATGCGGCTGGTGGCGATATTTTTGTTGCCGGCCAAAAGGTTGTCGATGCGCTGGGGGATCAGAGCCCGCAGGGGGATCTGGTAAGGGTAGCTGGGGGCCTGCGCGTCTTTGTTGTTGCTGGGGGGCAGGGAAAAACCCGGCAGCAGGCAATCGTGAAAGTCGATGGGGTACTGGCCCACCCCCACTGAGTCGTAGAAGATAAAGGGGCGACCACGATTCAACTCCGATTCCCGCGTGGTGATATCCGACTCGTAGATGGTAAATCCCTGCGGGTAGGCCCCACTGGGGCGACCGATGATGCGCCGTGACTCGCGGATATAAGGGTACTTGGAGAGGCCGCTGGCAGTTCCCATGGGGGTATTGGGCCCCCGTAGGTAGGCATAGCGCAAGTAGAAGTCTTTTTGAAAGTTGGGATCCTCCTGCTGCAGGAGAAAATCTGTCCTTCCCGCCACCAGCCAGTAGAAAAAGCCCTTGGCATGTTGCTCGCCCCGCCGCAGGGCTTCCACCCGCAAGCCCCCCATCCAGCCGCCGGGATCCAACTGGCCTGAAGCCTGCAACTGCTCGTGGGTGAGGATGAAATTCTTATCCGGCCCTGTGATGCGCCAGTCGTTGCCCCAAGTCCAGTTTTGCATTGACTGATCCCCCACCCGAATGGCCTCTTCCCCAAAGCCGAACACCTGCCCCCGGATGCGGCGGTAGGTGAAGATCAGCGCAAAGTTGAAGCGAGGGTGTTCGTAACTGTAGTAGGGGCCGTGCAGGGGATCGTTGTAGAACTCCGGCTTGACCGGCACCTGCGGCACGGGGAAGCGCTCCATGACAAAGGTGTAGGTGAAGCCCTGGGTACAGTAGGGATCCACGTAGGGCTTGGAGCTGGGTTCCCAGCGGCTTTGGCCATCAGTTCCCAGGCGGTAGGGCACCCGCGCCAAGGGCAGCAGCTCGCCGGTTTCGGTGGCGTCGATCACCACCCAGGGCAGGGTTTTCCCCTGGCGTTCTGGCGGCGGCTCAAAGCGCAGGATCTCCTTGTCCCAGTCGTCGGTGGGTTCTAGACGATAAAAATCGAGAAAGTAGCTGGAGAGATCCCCTCGATTCTCTGGCTGGACGCCGGCGTGTTTGGGGATGTTGCGGATGGCCTGCACGCTGCGGATTTGGTAATCCGCAATCTCCAAGTCTTTGACCACCGTCTCCGTAAATAGCCGCAACTGCCCCGACTGCAGATAGGGATCCAACATCTCCCGAATCACCTGGTGGCCCACCTGAGGGGAAAAGCAGAGCACGCTCACCCAGCATTTGCCCGGATTGGGATCCCCGCCGTATTTTTCCCGTACCCGCCGGCGAAACTCGCTGTAGCCTTTGGGGAAGATGTCATTTTCTCGCTGCAGGGGTCGCTCGTCCAAAGCGGAGACTCCCTGGGCGCTCACCTGCCCCCCAATCCAATCGCTGATCTCCGTCATGCACACCTGCCGGCCCAGTTGCAGCGCGTCATAGGCCGCCGCCACCCCCCCCAGCCCACCCCCCGCGATGAAAATCTCACAGGGGATCCGGGTTTCCGGCAAGGGCTGGGCCAGAGCCGCTCCGGCGCCCAGGATCCCTGCTCCCAACGCCACACCGCTCCACCCCAGAAGGTTGACCTGAAGTTTCATCGAATGACCTCTCCACACCCACGCTCTGGCTTGGCCTTTTGGACTTTCCGGCAACCTCTATCATGGGAGAAAGCCTTGGGGATGCTCATGCCGGATTCCACCTTTGTCATCACCACCCCCATCTACTACGTCAACGCCGCTCCCCACATCGGCAGCGCCTACACCACCCTGGTGGCGGATGCCATTGCCCGTTACCATCGCCTGCGGGGCAAGGATGTGCTGATGGTGACGGGAACCGACGAGCACGGCCAGAAGATCCAGCGCACCGCCGAAGAACGGGGCGTTCCGCCGCAGCAGCACTGTGATGAGTTTTCTGCCGAGTTTGCGAAACTGTGGCACCTACTCCACATCCGCCACGACCGCTTCATCCGCACCACGGATCCCCGCCACAAGGCCATTGTGCGGGAGTTTTTTCAGCGGGTCTGGGATCAGGGAGATATTTTCATTGGCCGGCAGCAGGGTTGGTACTGTGTGGCCTGCGAAGAGTTCAAAGACGAGGCCGAGCTGCTGGAGGGAGGATTTTGCCCCCTGCACCCCACCAAGAAGGTGGAGTGGAAAGACGAGGAAAACTACTTCTTTCGCCTCTCCCGCTACCAAGAAAAGCTGGAGGCCCTCTATGCCGAGCAGCCGGAGTTTATCCAGCCGGAAAGCCGCCGCAATGAGGTGATCAACTTTGTCAAGCAGGGCCTGCGGGATTTTTCCATCTCTCGCCCTAGTGTCTCCTGGGGGATCCCCTTCCCGGCAGATCCCGGCCAAACCCTTTATGTTTGGTTTGATGCCCTCATCAACTACATCAGTGCTGCTTTGGATCCTGACGACGAGCCCACCTTGGCAAATGCCCTACGCCGCTACTGGCCTGCGGATGTCCACCTGGTGGGCAAGGATATCGTCCGCTTTCATGCCATCTACTGGCCGGCTATGCTCATGTCGGCCGGTCTGCCTCTGCCCAAACAAATCTTTGGCCACGGCTTTCTCACCAAAGATGGCCTCAAGATGAGCAAAAGCTTGGGGAACACGGTGGATCCCTTTGAGCTGGTGCAGCAATACGGCGCCGATGCCGTGCGCTACTACTTCCTGACGGAAATCGAGCTGGGCAAGGATGGCGATTTTAGCGAGGGCCGCTTTATTGACGTGCTCAACGCCGATCTGGCCAACGACCTGGGCAACTTGCTCAACCGCACCCTCAACATGCTCAGGAAATATCAATCCGACTACCGCGTTCCCGCCGTCGGGATCCCTGCAGATCACCCCCTCAAAACCCTGGCCGAGACCCTTGCCCCTCTGGTGGCCGCGGCCTACGAGCGGCTGGATCCCAGCTCTGCTGCCCGCAAAGCCCTCAGCTTAGCCCAGGCCAGCAACAAATACCTTGATGAGCAGGCTCCTTGGACGCTGCACAAGCAAGGGCAAAACGAACGGGTGGCCCAGATTCTCTACGCCGTTTTGGAAAGTGTGCGCTGGGTGGCAGTCCTGCTCTCCCCCCTCATTCCCGCTCTCAGCCTCAAGATCCTGCAGCAGCTGGGGTTCTCCCTCGCCGACACCCTGCAACTGCGCTGGGATCCCGATGCGACTTGGGGCCAGCTTCCCCCCGGGCAAGAGCCCCAGCCTCCTACGCCTGTCTTTCAGAAGATCCTGAGGAACGCCTAGGGATTGGCGATGTCCGGTCGGGAAGATTGGGCAGCGGCTTGGGATCCCTCTGGTGTGGCTCCGCCGGCAAAAGGGCGGTCACCTCCCAGGGGAAGTGTTGATGAAGCAGCGGAGAAAGAACGGTTGGATGGGTCGGATGGGCGCAGCCGCGGGTTGTGAATCGCGCCAGTGGTGGGGGGCACTTCGCCGGACAGCGTCTGCCAGGCTGCCCGTACCCCTGCCCAAAAGCTGCGGATATTGACTTGGGCGCCCTGCGCTTGGGTGCGTGCTCCTTCGATGGAGCGGTTGACCTGCTTCACCACTTGCCCAGCCCCTTTCACCCCTTCGTCGAGGCTGTCGGCAATCTCGCTCACTTCCAGGCTGGTCAGGCGCAGGGCCTCCAGCGTGGGCGGCAATTCCCGCAGCAGCGTGTCGAAAAAGCGCTCCACGCTCTGGGCAGCTCGACCCAGTTGAATGACGGCAGGTAGTAGGGTCAGGATCACTGCCAAAATGCCCACTGCTACCAGGCCTACCGAGAGGCCGAGCCAAAAGACCGGGTCGTTCATCCCGCCGCCTCCTCCCCATCCCGAGCTTCTAGGTCAGCTTCTTCCCCGCCAAAGGGACGCGAGTTCTGGGCTTGGAGCAGCTCCCTTCGCTTCTGCAACATGGCTTCTTTGCCCACCGCCACTGCCTGCTGCAGCCGCAGCAGAGCCTCATCCAAACTGCGTTGAGCAGCGTCGAACAACTTTTCCGATTGATATTGCAGACTGCTGGTCACATCTTCTGCCACCTCTGGCAGGGCCTCTGCCGATTTCTTCAGCAGTCGCCGCGTCTCCCGTCCGCTGCGGGGAGCCAAGAGCAGGCCAATGGCGGTGCCCACAGCAGTTCCCAGCAACAGCCCACCAATAAACGCGCCAGTCCGGTTTTCAGCCATGCTTTGCCAGAGTTGAGTTGGATACGGGTGGCCCCGAAACTAGACTACCTCAAGATCTCTCTAGATCTCTGGGCTCTCTGCTTTCGCCGACCGCCCCTAGAGAATCCGCAGGGGATCCACATCCAGGCTGACGCGGATCCCTTGGGGGGGATGGCCAATTGCGGCCTGGATCTGCGCAGCCAGCTTCGGGCGATCCCAATCTTGGTCGGGCAGTTGCTTCAGCAGGATCTGCCAGCGGTAGCGTCCGGCAACCCGCTCCACCTGGGCCGGCCCCGGCCCCAACACCTCTGCCGGGATCCCCTGTAGGCGTTCGGCCACCCGATGGCAGTAGCGCTCCAGGGCTTCCAGGCGGGTGCTGCTCAAGCGGATCAAAATCAAAGCTCGGTGGGGAGGATAGCCCCCCTCTCGCCGTTGTTGCAGTTCTGCCTGCAAGAAGCCCTCGTAATCTTGGGCCAGTACCGCCCTCAAAATCGGGTGCTCCGGCAGATAGGTCTGGATAATCGCCTGTCCTGGCAGGGATCCCCGGCCCGAGCGCCCTGCCACCTGGGTGAGCAGTTGAAAGCTGCGCTCGCCGGCGCGATAGTCGGCTTGGTGCAACAGCCCATCGGCGGCCATCACGCCCACCAAGGTTACCTGGGGTATGTCCAGCCCTTTGGTGAGCATTTGCGTGCCCACCAGCACCTGGGCCTTGCCGCTGCGAAACTGCTCCAGCAAATCGCGATGGGATCCCTTGCGGCGGGTGGCGTCGCTGTCGTAGCGCAAAATCGAGAGCTGGGGCCAATGCTGGTGCAGCACTTCCACCACTTTTTGGGTGCCGGTGCCGAAGTGCTTCAGGTAGGGGGATCCACAGGCGGGGCAGCGCTGCGGATGGGGTTGGCGGGCGCCGCAGTAGTGGCAGCGCAGTTCCTGCCCGCCGAGATGGGCCAGATGAAAGGTGAGAGAAACATCACAATGCTCGCAGGTGAGGACAAACCCGCAGCTACGGCACAAGACGAAGGTGCTGTGGCCGCGGCGGGGGACAAAGAGAATGGCCTGTTCCCCTCTGTCCAGCGTCTGCTGCAGGGCCTGGTGTAGACGGCGGCTGAGGATGCTGCGGTTGCCGGCTTGGAGCTCCTGGCGCATGTCCACCAGCTCCAGTTGGGGCAGGGTGGCCGGGATCCCAGCTTGGGGGATGCGCTGCGGCAGGGCCAGCCGGATCCACCGCTGCGGATCCTGCAGATGGGCGGCATAGGTTTCCACCGCTGGGGTTGCACTGCCCAGGACCAGGGGACAACCGGCCAGCTCGGCCCGCCACTCGGCCACCTGACGGGCGTGGTAGCAGGGCTGGGGCTGATCCTGCTTGAAGCTGTCGTCGTGCTCTTCGTCCAAGACGATCAGGCCCAGCTTGGACAAGGGGGCAAACACCGCCGAGCGGGTGCCGATCACCACTTGGGGGGTGGAGGACAGCATCTGCCGCCAGGTGTCGTAGCGCTCGCCTTCCGAGAGGCCGCTGTGGTAGGCCCACACCTGGGATCCCAGCCGCGCCCGAAACCGATCCATCAGTTGCGGGGTAAGGCCGATCTCGGGCACCAGCACCAGCGCCGACCGTCCTTGCTGCAGCACCTGGGCGATCACCTGCAGGTACACTTCCGTTTTCCCAGAACCGGTGACCCCGTGCAGTAAAAACCGCTGGAACCGGCCCAAAGCTTGCCGGATCGCCTCTACCGCCTGGGCCTGGGCGGCCGTCAAGGGCCTGGGCGGATCCCGCCACCCCGGCAGGCTGGCATCTCCCAGCCGCAGCAGTGGGCGCTCGTAGAGGTGGACACGGCCTTTGCGGGCCAACCCCTGCAGAACCGCTCGGCTCACTCCTGCCAGGCGCTCCCACTCGGCGAGCAGCAGCTCTCCCCCCTTCTGCTTGAGGATCTGCAGCGCCTTCTGCTGAGGGAGGCTCAGCCCCTCTGGGGAGTCGTCGGCCAGACTGGCGGCCAGCTGGGTTTTCACCCTGCCCCCCTGTTGCTCCTGCCAAAAGCTCTCCACCCAACCCCGTCGCTGCAGTTCCCGCAGGGCGAGGGCGGCAGTGGGCACCTGCTGTTGCACATAGCGCCAAGACAGCTCTCCCCCTTTGGCCTGAAGCAGCTGCAGCAGGGTTTGGGCAGCCGGCGAACATTCCTCCCCTTCGGCAGGGAGCCTGAGCAAGCGGACACGCCGCTGAGAACGGCTGAGCAAGCCGGGGGGCAATACCGTGCGCACCACCTGGGCCAGAGGGGTGAGGTAATAGTCGGCCACCCGCTGCAGCAGGGGCCAGAATTCTTTGGGCAGGATCCCTTTGGCCACCACCGCCTCGATCTCCCGCACCGACTGCGGATCCACCCCTGCCGGCAGCTCGGAGCGCCAACCCAAGGCCACTGCCCCCGCCATTTGCTGACCAAAGGGTACGCTGAGCAGGTCGCCCGCTTCTGGCGCGGATCCCTCTGGCACACGATAGGTAAAGCATCCCCCCAACTGGGGATGATCCACCCACACCTCCAGCCAGCGGGGAGGAACAGGCTGCAACACGGGATCCCTCACGGACGGGGCAGAAACCTCGGCAGATCGACCGCCCGCTTGCTTGCCCGAGCCGGCAGAGGCTGAACTGTGGACTTTGGCTTAGCAGCAGGGGTTGGAGACAGAGGCTGGCCCAGGGACTCTGTTCGCGTGAGTGTGCCGGAGGCATTGGACTCCACCCCGCCGGCCCGAGGTGGGACATCCAAGCCTTTGCGCTCCAAAGCCGCCTTCAAGCTCAGCACATGCATCTGCTGCTGCTCATATTTTTCTCGGAGGGAGCGGTTTTCTTCGCAGAGGGCGGCACGCTCCGCCTGCAGAGCTTTGATCTGCTCTGTTTGCTTCTCCAGTTGCCCAGATAGGGCTGTGATCTCTTCTTGCAGGTGGAGAATGGCCATTTGGGCAGAGTGCAGTTCCGGCTGTCGGTCGGGCTGAGCGGCCAACTGCTCCAAGGCAGCCTGCAACTGCCGCTCCATGGCGGAGAGATGCTGCTGGGCTTGGGCGTACTGTTCCTGCAGATGGCGGTGCTCTTGCTGCCAACGGGTAACTTCCGCCTGGGCTTGAGAGAGGGCCACTTGCAGCGCTTCGGCCTGGGCCTGCCACTGCTGTTGAAGCTGTTGCTGCGCCAGGGATCCCTGACGCAGGTGCTCCTGTTGAGCTTGCAAAGCCGCCAATTGAGCTTGGGCTTCGGCCAGGGCTGCTTCCAACTCCTGCCGCTGTTCCCGCCAGCGCTGCTCGGCCTCGGCTTCTGTCTCGGCATAGCCTGCCAAACGGGCCTCGAGGTGTTCCCGTTGCTCCTGCCAGGCTGCCTGTTGGTCGCTGTACAAAGCTCGCAGGCTGCTCAGCTCCGCTTGAGTTTCGGCAATTTGGGTGCGGGCCAGAGAAAGCTCTGCCTTAAAACGCTGCAACATCTCCACCCGTTTTTCTGCCACATCTTGGGCTTCCAGAAGAGAAGCTTGCAGCTCCTGCTGGCGCTGTTCCCATTGACGGCGCTCCTGAGCGTGGGCCAAGCGTAGCTGCTCAATCTGCTCCTGCAGGGCCTCGATATCTTGCCGCTGCCGTTCATTTAGGCGTTGCCGAGCCGCCAGTTGAGCTTCCTGCTCCGAGATCTGCACTTTCTGATCCGCCAAAGCCTGCTGCAACTGTTGCAAGAGGTGCTCCCGCTCCTGCAGCGCCTTTTCTTGTTCGGCCACCTTCTGGCGCAAAGCCTGCAGTTGTTCCTGAAGAACTCGCCGCTCTTGGAGCTCGGCTTCGGCTTTGAGCAGACGGCTCTCCAAGGGCTGTTGCTGCCTCAGGGCCAAATGGCGCTCCGTGCTGGGATCCGGTTCGGATGCTGAACAGCCCGCATGAGTCTCTGAAAGGATGGGATCCGAGTCACCTGAAGAGGGAGCACGCATAGATTGAAGGAGAGATGAAGAAGCGGGAGCAAATGATAAAGTTCCCTGCAGTATAGAGAGATTTTTGGGCGGGTTCAAGCCAGAAGGGTGATCTTGTAAAATCTCCTGCTGCTCCGCACGGCGCGGAGTGCTATCGGCCTGTTTTGGCCGCGCTCTTGCTTCTGAGGTTCCCAAATCCCCGGACTGGGCAGAAGGGCTTGGCTTACTTTTTTTCGGCCGCGAGGCCCGATCCCGACCGGAAGAGGTCTCCCCTTGCTTGGGCGTGCTCTGAGAGTCTGCCACCTTGCCCCCTTTCATCGCCCACAACACCCACCCCCGCCATCACGGACAGATGGCCCCACCATTCTAAACTGAGTCTAAATCTAAATCGACTCGGTCTCAATCCAAGCGTCTCTGCTGAGTGTAGAGGAGTCCCGCCCGTGCTCGGAGCTCCTGGCAGACGCAGGTCGGCCTCATCGTTGCAGGGGCAAATGCGAGGACTCGCTTCCACTGGCCCGAACAGGGCAGCCAGAGAGCCTGTGGAAAACCGTCTTATCTTTGTCCTTTCTTTTGCGATACTGCTAGGGGTGATGTTGAGAATGACAGCACGATGGCGATGCAAAATGGAGCCAGGGATCCGCTTCAACTTCCTCAACAGCAGACGGGCTCGGCGGGATCCCAGTTGTGCCTTGCCTGTTCTGCTCCCTGTGGCCTACTGTTGAGCCTGCTCTGGGTTGTCCCTGCTCTTGCTCAGCCGGAATCTCCCAGCTCTGCTGCCTTTGCTCTGCCCAACAGCCGCGAAATCCTCACCCCCCCACCCCCCCCCACCCTATCGATTCCCCCCAACCCTGCTGACTCCACCCCTGCGGCTGACCTGACTCTAAAGGGGGCTTTGACGGCTGAAGAATTGGTGGTGCCCCAATCCCCCTTGCAGGTGCGCATCGAGCGAAGGGAGGGCTTGTCTTTGGAAGAAGCTCTGGAGATCGCCGTTGCCCAGAACCCGGCTGTGCAGCGGGCCAGACTGACTGTCGAGCGGGCCGAGGCCGGGGTAGCTCTAGCTCAAGCTGCCTTTGCTCCCACCCTCTCCAGCCGTGCCAACTACCAGTACAGTGAGGCTCCCTCTCCGGGTGGTGGGCCAAGGCGCGAATCCCACACCCTCTCGGCCAGTGTGGTGCGGGTGGAGTATACCGCTTTTGACAGTGGCCTCAGGGAGCAAAACCTGAAGCTGGCCCAGGAAGCTCTGCGCATCGCCCAACTGCAACTGGAGCAAACGCTGCAGACGGTCAAACAAGCTGTGGCCAATGCCTACTACGATCTGCAAAGCGCAGATGCCAGGGTTGCCATCAGCCAAGCTGCCGTTGAAAGCTCTGAAGCTACTCTGCGGGATGCTCAAGCTCGAGAAGGGGCCGGGCTGGGTACCCGCTTTGAGATTCTCCAGGCAGAGACGGAATTGGCCAACAATCGACAAACCTTGCTGGTGGCCCAGAACACCCAGCAACTGAATCGCCGCCGCCTGGCCGAACTGCTGAATTTCCCCAGCCCCACCGACGTGTTGGCCAGCGACCGCATCGAGCCGATGGGAGAGTGGGATCTCAGCCTGGAAGAGACCATCATTGCTGCCTTTGCCCAACGACAGGAATTGGAGAGCCGACGCCGAGAATTGGAGCAGGCCCAAAGCCGTGTGCGCCTAGCACAGGCCCGCAATGGCCCCCGAATTGGCTTATTCGCCAGCCTCGATGCCGTTAACGATTTCAACGCCAGCCGCGATAGCTTTGATGTTGGCTATTCGGTGGGAGCCAATTTCAGCTTGACTTGGTTCGATGGGGGAGAAGCGGCTGCCCAAGCCCGCCAAGCTCAGATCGACGGGCAGGTGGCCGTGAGCAATTTCGTCGGCACCCGCAACGAAATCCAGCGGGGGGTGGAAGAAGCCTTTCTGACCCTCAGCTCCAGCCGTGAACAGATCGACTCGGCCAAAGTGGCAATTGCCTCGGCAGAAGAGAGCCTGCGCTTGGCCCGGCTGCGTTTGCAAGCAGGGGTGGGCACCCAAACCGAGGTGATCAATGCTGAAGCTGCTCTCACCACTGCTCGTGGCAACCTTTCCAATGCTGTAATCGCCTACAATCGCGCCTTGGTGCAACTGAAACGGGCCATTGGCAGCCTTTGACCTGAGCCTTTCTCCCTCACTCCCAGCCCTTCTTCCAAAAGGAGAGGGGTGCTATGGATACCGCGACGAAACAGTTCTATTCCAAGCTGGAAGTATAGTTGCTTCAGGTTAGGCTGAGACAGCCAGGCTATTGAGAGAAACCTTCTGGCCCTCTGCATTATTGCTCTGCAACGCTATTGCTCCGCAACGCTGACGCGAAGACGCGACCGACATTTTAGTTGTGGGTACAGTGTCCTGGTTTGAGTCGAAATGACTATGACCCCAGCGCTGCGCATTGCCAACGCGAGCAAGAAAGAGGGGGAACTCTGTGAAGACTATGAAAAAGCAAACCGTGAAAAATCCCCTGCCTTCGGGTGTGGGGAGAACGTCAAACCGCCCCCCCCTGCAATTTGTAATGGCCACAAAAGGGGATCCCTAGAGCTTGCGGGAATAGAACTCGACCACCAAAAGCTCGTTGACCGGGGCGCAAATTTGCTCGCGGGGGGGCAATTCCTTGATGCGTCCGCGCAGCTTTTCTTTGTCAAACTCCAGGTAGTCTGGCAAGAACAATCCCGGATACTCCGCGTAGGCGGCCACCAGCTTGCGGGAAGATTCCTTGTTTTTTACCGTAATCACATCCCCCACTTTGCAGCCATAGCTGGGAATGGTTACCTTTTGGCCGTTAACCTCTATGTGGCCGTGGCTCACGAGCTGCCGAGCTGCCGGAATGGTTGGAGCCATGCCAAGACGAAATACGATGCAATCCAACCGCATTTCCAGCATTTGCAGCAAGGCCAAACCGGTGGATCCCTTGGAGCGCCGTGCCTTGCGCATGTAGCGGATCATCTGCCGCTCGCTCAGCCCGTAGTTGAAGCGCACCTTCTGCTTTTCTTCCAGGCGAATGGCATATTCGGATTTTTTCTTGCGCTCGGCCCCGTGCATACCGGGTGGATTGGTATTTTTGGGGCGCTTGCGCGTCAAACCGGGCAGATCAAGTCCCCCGAAGCGACGAATGATTTTTAGGCGGGGACCTGTGTAGCGGGACATGCGGGCATTTCTCCAAAATCAGCAAACAAACTCTGCAAGAGATGGTCAGCTAGGGAGCAAGAGTACAAACCACCAAAAGAATCGGCGATCTACTATATTAAGCGTTTGATCCCTACTTTGGGCAAGGGGGCAAGGCTGTCTTTTGGGATCCCGTCTCCACCGTTCTAACTGTCTTGTCAGTCGTAGTGAACCCCCATTTGGGTGCGGATGAAGGCGCGATCTTCGCTGAGCAGGCCGTTGAGGGTGCGCCGTTCCCCCAAGATGGGATCCGGATCCAGGCCGATGGCTTCCAAGTCGGCCAGCACCATCAGCTCCACCAATTGCGGGAAGCTTACTTTGGGTTCCCACCCCAGGACTCGCTTGGCTTTTGAAGCATCCCCCAACAGCAGATCCACCTCGGTTGGGCGGTAGTAGCGGGGGTCGATCTCGATCAACACTTGGTCTTTGTACAGCCCCTGTTCGGCTTGGCCGGAGCCTTTCCAGGTAATCGGCAGGCCCACCAGCGCGAAGGCCCGTTCCACAAACTCACGCACGGTGTGGGTTTCCCCAGTAGCCAGCACATAGTCATCCGGCTGGGGTTGTTGGAGCATCATCCACATCCCCTCGACGTAGTCTTTGGCGTAGCCCCAGTCCCGCTTGGCATCCAGGTTGCCCAGGTACAGCTTGCTTTGCTTGCCGGCAACGATGCGGCTGACGGCGCGGGTGATCTTGCGGGTTACAAAGGTTTCCCCTCGCCGTGGGCTTTCGTGGTTAAACAAGATACCGTTGCAGGCGAAGAGGTTGTAGGCTTCGCGGTAGTTGACCGTCTGCCAGTAGCCGTACACCTTGGCACAGGCATAGGGGCTGCGCGGGTAGAAGGGGGTGGTCTCCTTTTGCGGGATCTCCTGCACCAGGCCGAACATCTCCGAGGAGCCTGCCTGGTAAAACTTCACCCGGATCCCGGTGCGCTGCTGATAGTCGCGGATGGCCTCTAGGAGACGCAGGGTACCCATGGCCACTGCATCAACAGTGTATTCCGGCGCATCAAAGCTCACCCGCACGTGGGATTGGGCCCCCAGGTTGTACACTTCCGTCGGCTGCACCTGTTCCAGGATCCTGCGCAGGGTGGTGCCATCCGTGAGATCCCCGTAGTGAAGGAATAGCCTAGCCTGGGGGTCATGGGCATCCACGTAGATGTGGTCGATGCGGTCGGTGTTGAAGGTGCTGGCGCGGCGGATGATGCCGTGAACTTCGTAGTTTTTCTGCAACAACAGCTCGGCCAGGTAAGAGCCATCCTGTCCGGTGATGCCGGTAATTAGGGCACGTTGGGTCATAGAGTTGGGGGCAAAGATCGGGAAAAATGAAGAACCAAGTGGCTCAAGGCTCAAGTCCAATGGCAAACCTCAAAGCGGAGACCTTGAAGCGAGAACATTATAGTGCAGCAGGACTGATACATTTACGCTGAACTTTCCTGTTCGCTTGCGTGGCGTAGCCACACATTGCTGCCCAGAGAAGCAGCGATAGCATCCTGCTCAGTACTGAACAGAATGGCGGTATCCCGCAAAGCCCTGAGGAATACCCCCAGAGCGCCTTGCCAATCCCGTGGTAGCTTGTGGTTGCATTCGGGACAGACAAACACCTTCGCACCCCCTAACTGGGTGTGGATATGCCCACACCTCGTACAGGTCTTGCTGGTGTACGCCTCTGACACATCCACCACCACGTTCTTCTTCCTGGCTTGGAACTTCAGGAACTGCTTGAACCGATAGTGCGCCCAGGTCAGCATCGCCCTAGCCGTCTTGCTACCAAACTTTCTTCCCGCCTTGGCAACCATCTGGGCCGACTCGAAGGTGGGCAGAAATATCAAGCGGTAGTGATCGGTCAGGAACGCTGCTACCTTGCGATGGCACTCGTCCACTAGGTTGTGTTGATCTTTTATTTGAGCCAAAAGAGAGCACTGACGAGATAGAGAAAACTCAAGAAGTTTCTTGCCAACTTGTCAAAACGAGAAAATAGATGCCGGTACTGCTTCAACTTATGAAAAAAAGCATTCGGTTAAATGCCTTTCTTTATATAAATGCTTGTCATAATACCGCTGCGTCTTTCTATTCCTTTTAGGCGGAATAACCGCTTGAGCTTCCCCTATCTTCTCAATCAACTTATCGGCATCATATCCTTTATCCCCAATTACTTTGGTATCCTCTCTCTGCCAGCCCTCTATCAATTCTTCCCCTTGAGTAATATCGTTCCTTTCTCCGCCAGTTATCCTCAATTCCAGCGGATTTCCCAACCCATCTACACTCACATGAATCTTGGTGCTGTATCCGCCTCGGCTTCTCCCCAAAGCTTGCTCCCCTTTTTTCCGGCAGCACAGGAGTGCGCTCGAACCATGGTTGAATCAATAATAAGATGCTCTAAATCAGGGTCGTCAATAAAATACTTGAACATCCGTTCCCACACTCCAAAACGACTCCACCGGTGGAATCTTTGATAAATGGTGTACCATTTGCCATATCCTTCTGGGAGGTAGCGCCAAGGAGCACCAGAACGTGCCATCCAAAGAACTGCTTCAATAAACTGTTTACAGTTTGCTTCTTTCCCAATGTTAACTCTCTCTTCTGTCCGTAAAAAGCCAATATCTTCTGCCATTTGTTTTCATCTAAAAAACCAACTTCATCCTCTTTCCTCCATAAATTATTCTCTCCATCTCAACATAAGATCAACACGACCTAGGACATTGAACCCACAACCAGAACCTTGAATACAGAAGGCCAGAAGGTTTTTCTCAGTAGCCCGTCTGTCTCAGCCTAAACTGAAACAACTATATCGCCACATGAGGCTTCGGCAAATGCGCTAGTGGAGCGGAGTCCTTTCGCCTACAGGTCTAGAGGCTTGTTTTGGCCGGAGCTGGGCTGCTCGCCATCCATTCTTCTCCTGAGTGGAAGGCGATTGGAGAACACCTCATGCTAGGCATTGCTAACGCGAACTGGCATTCCACTCATGGTGAAAGACGCCCGGCCTGTCGATGCGCTCAAAGGTGTGGGCCCCGAAGAAGTCCCGCTGGGCTTGGGTGAGGTTCTGGGGCAGGTTGGCGGTACGGTAGCTGTCGTAGTAGGCCAAGGAAGCGCTGATGGCCGGGATCGGGATCCCCAAGGCCGCCGCTGTGGCCACCACCCGTCGCCAGGAGCCCTGCCGTTCCTGGAGGGCCTGCTTAAACTCCTCATCTGCCCAGTCTACGCGGGTGTAGTGTCTCTAGTATCGACGAAATCTTCAAGTAGAGCCAGTATAAGCTGCCTCGGTGAGGGAGGATTCCTGGTAAAGGCGGGTGGCAGGAGGAAATCCACAGGCGCTGCCATCTTTGTGGATCACTTTCTCTTCCCAGGGCAGGCGATAGGCCCCATTCACCAAATCCTGCATGTAGGTGTAGGGGCAATCTTGGGCTCCGCCTTTGACGGCCACATAGCCACGGTGTCCGAATTGATAAATGTTGTTTTCCACACCCCAATGGATGCGAGCTTCCCGCACCAAATCTGGGCGCACTTCGCCAGTAATGATTTCATCAGGGCGATGGGATCCCATGACCAGGGGGGTGCCATCAAAGTTGCAGATCATGCCCTCCCCCATAGAATCAAACGTGCCATCCGACCCACACATACACACCGAGGCCGTCACCATCAAATTGCAAAAGGCATTGGCCTGATTGGTAATTTGCCAACTGTGGCGAATGGGGGCAGTATATCCGGCAGTGCGCAACATAATCTCGGCCCCTTTGTAGGCACACTCGCGGGCCATTTCTGGAAACATGCCATCATGACAAATGATCAGGGCAATCTTTGAGCCATTCGGGCCATCACAGACAGGGATCCCTAAATTTCCCGGCTCCCAAGGTTCGACGGGAACCCAAGGATGCAGCTTGCGATAGTACAGTTGTAGGTTCCCTCGATTGTCGAGAATAATGCCGCTGTTATAGGGATTACCCTGCGAGTTGTATTCCATGATTGAGAAGCAGCCCCAAATATCGTTCTCTCGGCAGGCGGCACTGAAGGCAGCTACCTCTGGTCCATCCAGTCGGCACATGATCTCCGGATTAGTGTCCATCGACAGGCCGTGCAGAGAGTACTCCGGAAAGACCACCAAATCCATGCTGGGCATGCTGCGGCGAGCCTTCCCCACCATACTGACTATCTTTTGGGTTTGCGCCGCCAGATCATCGGGAGTAACCACATTGGGTAGCTGCAGTTGCACCAGTCCCAATACAACACCGTTGGGAGTTTTATTCAGGCCACCGAGTCCACTCATGATCAAATCCTTTGCTGATGAAGATGGAATGGGTTAGAGAGTTAGTCGAATGGATTTAAGAACTTGTAAAAGCCGATGTATCGATTTGCTATCTAGCAATCCCAGCTTAGGTAGATAATGGTAGGTAATGGGTGAACCTTGCTGTAACAAGATAAATTGGTAGTCTTCTCCATTTGTAGCTAATCCCCAAACAAATTCTTGATTTTTTATTCCTTTGTAAGCATAGGTCAATAATTGGGCGATGGCCAGGCTTGTAGCTACTGTTCCTCCCTTGGTTTCTATCACGAGGATCCAAAAGCTCTCTCTTGCTCCTCTTCTAATGGCGAGTAAGTCTACACGACCTTTGATGGCAACTTGGCCTTCTTCCTCCTCAACGATAATATCGGCAATATTTTCTTCTAGATTAATTTTGATGTCGCTCGATAGAAAGCCTGCCAGTTTGAGAAGTGGAGAAACAAACAGAAATTTGACTTGCCCTTCATTCAGAGTGTCATCGGCCAGATAGCTAAAATACAATTCCTGGAGTTGGGTCAGCTCCTCAATCTCCCGTTCAGTCAAAGGGGGTAAGTCCAGTTTTTCCTCGAACTCTAAAGAATCTCCCCGACACAGCCCTAAGAGCTCGTGAACCTCTCTCAGAGTCAGGGTATTGGCAGGTCGGGTTTGTACAGCGGTCATAACCAGGGATCCCTAAATCGGGTTCACTTCGACTATAGCCAGTCGGCTACTTCCCGGTGCCCAAGGCCCCAGGCATGCCTGCCAGGGTTCGCCGCGGAGAACTGGTCAGGATCATGATCCCCAAGGTCAGCACGTAGGGAGCGGCATTCCACAGGTAGTAGTTGGACTGCACACCCACCGACTGCAAGGCTGGCCCAATCGCCTGAGCTCCGCCGAACAAAAAAGCAGCCAATAAACACTGCAACGGGTTCCACTTGGCAAAGATCACCAGGGCCACGGCCATCAAGCCTTGTCCGCTGGAAATGCGTTCTGTCCAACTGCCGGGGTAGTATAGGGACAGGTAAGCTCCTCCCACGGCTGCCAAGAAGCTGCCTGCCATGATGCACAGAGCCCTTACCTTGGGCACCGAGATCCCCATGGCCCGTGCTGCATCGGGGTTGTCGCCCACAGCCCGCACGAATAGGCCCCAACGAGTGGAGCGAAAGAACCAGTGCATGACAAAGGCCAGGAGGATCCCCAGCAGCAGAAGTGGGCTCAGTTTTAGGGCAGCTTGAATGGCAGGACTGCTGCTCCAATTTCCCAACTCAAAGGCAGGTAGCCGGGGGGCTGCGGGCTGAATGAAGGGTTTGCCCAGGTAAAAGGCCATTCCACTGCCAAAGATGATCATAGCAATGCCCACCGCAACATCGTTAACCCGAGGTTGTTGGGCCAAAAAGGCGTGGATCCCTCCCAAGGCTAAACCGGCAAACCCGGCCACCAATACCCCTAACCAAGGCGCGACCACACTGCCTGCCGTGTTTTGGGTGAGGAAGGAGATGGCGTAGGCGCTCATTGCCCCCATCAACAGGGATCCCTCTAGGCCGAGGTTGATTTTGCCGCTTTTTTCCGTCAGACACTCCCCCAAGCTGACGAACAAAAAAGGCGCACTTCCCCGCAAGGTTCCGGCGATCACCGCCAAGGGGATCCCCCACCATCCTAGGGCTTCTGTTTCCATCTGAGTTTTTCTCCTGACCACTGAATTGGTTACTTGACCAAATCATTGCTACTTCGGGGGCCAGTTATCTAGGCTGGTTCTGAGGGTTCTCGATCCCGAAAAAAGTCGAAGCGCCCGTAGAGGGATTCGCTGTAGAGAATCAGCAAAAAGACAATGCCCTGAAACACCAACACAGTAGCATCCGGCAAATTGTGGGAGCGCTGCAAAATGCTGCCGCTGGCCAGGATCCCTCCCAGGAGGATAGCCATCGCCACTGCTGCGGCTGGGTTTTGTCGAGCGACAAAGGCCACCAGAACGCCGCTGTAGCCATAGCCCACAGTCAAGGACTCATTGGCCCGCCCGTGTACGGCAGCCACCTCTACCATGCCCGCCAAGCCGGCACAGGAGCCGGCCAGAAAGGTGATTAACAGTGTGAGTTTACCGACAGCAATCCCCACCATTCGGGCCACCTTTGGGTTACCCCCTATTATGCGCACCGAAAAACCCAACGTGGTGCGTTGAATCAACACATAGGCAACCAGGCAGGCAACGATGCCATAGACCAAGCCGAAGTGGATGCGGGTGCCCCATAGCCGACCCAACATGTTGGCCTCGTCAACGGCAAAGCTGGAGGGCTTGCTCAAGAAACTGGGATCCCGCAGCGGCCCCCCCACCCAATGGTTCATCAGGGCAATGGCAATGTAGTTCATCAACAGGCTGCTGATGGTTTCATTCACACCCCGGTAGTGGCGCAGTGCCCCCACCACCATGATCCACAGGCCACCGGCCACCATGCCCGCCAAGGCCATCAGGAAAACGACCACGGGTGGAGCCAGGGATCCCGCCCACAGCCCCATCGCCACAGCTGCCACCCCCCCCATCACCAGAGCTCCTTCATTGCCGATGATCACCAGCCCCATGCGGGCCGGCAGGATGGTACACAGGGAGGTGAGCATCAGGGGAGCCGCCCGTTGCAGAGTATTTTGCCAAGAGAACCAACTGCCGAAGGCAGCTCTGTAGATGGAGCCATAGACGGCGAAGGGATTTGCGCCGGCCATGGCACAAAACAAGCCGAAGATCAACAGCGAGGCCAACAAAGCCCCAAAGGGCAGTAGGATCGGCTCAAGGCTGGAGCGCCACCGCAGCGGAACCGAGCGGGAAACAGCAGAAGAGGTGGTAGCCATCAGCTAGAGATACTCCCGATCACGCCTTCCACCAGGTAGTCCATGGATTCCAGCTCGATTGCCCGCTGGCCGTATTCCACTCCGGCAGGGATCACCTCTTTGCCGGTATTGTCTTTGAGAGGGCCTTTGTAAATGACCAACGAGCCAGCTTGCAACTGGGCAAGGGCCGCTTCTCCAGCTTTTTTGGCCTCATCGCTGGCTGCCGATCCCCAGGGGGAAGTTTTAATGAATTTCTCTTTGATACCCCCCCGAATGAGGTGGGGGATCCCACCGTTCATCAGGGTTTTGCCCGCCTGGATGGCTTCGGCAAACTGGGTATAGACGCTTGTCCAGTCGTATTCAGCGCCCGTCAAATAGCCCTTGGGAGCCAGCGCCGCTTGGCTGGTGTTGTGACCACAGCTCATCAGACCTCGCCGCTCTGCTGTTTCGATAACGATTTTGGGACTGTCCACATGGCAGGTGAGCACATCGATGCCTTGGTCGGCCATGCTGTTGGCAGCTTCTGCCTCTTTGACAGGTAGAGCCCAATCTCCCGTAAAGATCACCTGAGTGGTGATGTTGGGGTTGACACTCTTGGCTCCTAAGGTAAAGCTGTTGATGTTGCGCAACACAATGGGAATGGGTTTGGCGGCGATAAACCCAAGGCGGTTGCTTTTGGTCATGGAACCGGCCAGCACCCCGTTGATGTAGTGGCCTTCATCCAAGTAGCCGAAGTAGCTACCGACGTTTTTCGGATGCACTCCCTCAATGTAAAGTCCACCGGCGTGAAAGAATTGTACCTCTGGATATTCCTTGGCTACCCGCAAGATATGGGGATCGTAGTAGCCAAAAGAAGTGGGAAAGAGTACCGTTGCCCCATCTTGCTCGATCATGGCCCGCATGGTTTCTTCCACGGCCACCGTTTCCGGCACATTTTCTTCTTCAACGGTTTTCACCCAAGTTAGGCTGGACAAGCCAACTTTTCCCTCTGCATGGGCCTGGTTCCAGCCAAAGTCATCTTTGGGGCCAACGTAAATAAAGCCGATGGTGATCTCTTTCTTGTTCTGGGCCTGGGCACGCCACAACTGTGAGGTCAAGGTGATGGCAGCGGCGGCAGCACCAGAGCGAAGGAGCTGCCTACGAGTGTACAGATGACGAAACAATGGCCGGCTCATGTTGAGAATCCTATTCGTGAATAAGCTTTCTGGAAAGACGAGACCCAGCAGACTCGGTGAGGTTCTGAACCTCTGCTGAACCCCTGGCAGCAACTACTGTATTTGATAGCCTCTATCGAGAAGTTTTGGTAGTCTAAATTACAGTTTTCTCGATTCAAAGTTTTGATGCTTCACTTTATGCTGGCAAAAGTCCTTCCCGCTCACCCAAAGTTCGGTTAGCCCGTTTTTGGCACTGATAACATTCTCAAGTCTGATGAGTTTTGCGAGTGGGTTTTATGGGTTTTCAATGGCAAGAGGGTGTTGTTCTGGCCGGCCCGGATCTGGTTCCCCATCGCTGCTCCCGCTTCGGGGTAGAACAAGACACCGTTACCTGCATGGAACTGGGGGATCCCATTGTTGGGTTGGAACAGAGATCCTGGGTGATTTTGCCGGCTTTCACCAACAGCCACACCCACATGGGGGATAGCTGTCTGCCGGATGGGGCGACAGGCCTGACTTTGGAAGAGGGGTTCTTCCGACCTGACGGCTACAAATATCGAGAGTTAGCCAAACAGTCGCCGCAACAGCACCTGGAACACATCGCCGCTCACCTGCGCTACATGGCGGCAACGGGCACCATCCGACACATCGATTTTCGCGAGCAGGGGGTCTACGGCTGCCAACTGTTGCGGGAAGCTGCAGCCCAAACCGGGATCCACTCAGTGATCTTGGGCCAGTTTGAGAGCCTCCCTTTCAGTGAGGAGCAATTGCGGCAAAATCGGGATCCCTTAAACCCCCAAGCCTATCAAGAATTGCAAGAGATTCTGGCAGTAGCAGATGGATTTTCCGAGAGCACCCTGAACGATTTGACGGAACCCGCCTGGCGGCAGATCCACGACCTGACCGAGAAAATAGGCAAGCTGCGGGCCATCCACTGTCTGGAAAATGAGGGGTATCGAGAGGTCAGTCTGGCCATCGCCGGACGGGGAGATTTGGAGCGTGCTCTTGATTTTTACCGTCCCCATTTGGTGATTCACGCAACGGTGGCCAACGCAGCGGAAATTCAATTGCTCTCCCGGCATCGGGTGAATGTCGTTTTGAACCCACGGGCCAATGCCAACTTGGGACTGCCTCTCCCGCCGATTGCCCGCCTGCTGGAGAGTGAGGCCAATCTCTTGCTAGGCACCGACAACGGACTTTTGAATAGCCCGAACCTTTTGGCAGAGCTGGATTTCACCTACAAAGTGGCCAAAAGCCAGTTTGGAGATGCGGTGCGCCCTGATCCAGTCGAGATTTTGAAGATGGTGACCAGCAACATCCGACATTTACGGCCTCTACTGGGATCCGATGTGTACGGCTATTTGGATGTGGGGCTGCCCGCCGATTTGGTGTTGCTGGACTTCACCCGTCCTCATTTGCGGGCCAGTCGTCATCTAATTGCGTCGATTCTCACTCGGGTTACCCCGGCAGATGTGGTGCTGACGATGCGGCAGGGCCAGGTACTGTGGCGGGATCCCCAGCGGGTCAACTGATGTCGAAGCTGCGACTGGGAAAAGCTGGTGAAATGCGATTATTCCTGTCTATTTCTGGAAGCGATGTAGGCTCGCCACCCCCCCCAAGCGGTGATGTCCAATTGCCCCTCACACAGGTAGGGTTCGGCTAGGATCCCCAGCACTTCCTCCCCTTCTGCCAAAAGAATGCGGCCCACTGACAAGCCTGGCGGCTCTTGCAAAAGGAGTTGACCCAACCCATGGGCAGGGATTTCCCAAATCTCCAGAGCAATTGCAGAACCGCCCTGGCAAACCCGTACCATGCCTGGATAAAGACCGTCGATGGACCAAAGCCGATAACAAGCGGCTGTTTGGGCTTCCCGCACAAAGCGACCCCCAATTTGCAGTAGGTTCTCATTGAGGGGTAGCCCCCGCATCAGGGTGCCATTCACGGCCAATTTAATGTCCATATCAAATCAAACAGATTCTCCCGCCTCCGGATCCCCGGCCAGAGAGGGATCCCAAGACCTCCTCATGCTACCCGTTGCTAACGCGAACTGGCATTCCACTCATGGTGAAAGACGCCCGGCCTGTCGATGCGCTCAAAGGTGTGGGCCCCGAAGAAGTCCCGCTGGGCTTGGGTGAGGTTCTGGGGCAGGTTGGCGGTACGGTAGCTGTCGTAGTAGGCCAAGGAAGCGCTGATGGCCGGGATCGGGATCCCCAAGGCCGCCGCTGTGGCCACCACCCGCCGCCAGGATCCCTGCCGTTCCTGAATGGCCTGCTCGAACTCCTCATCCAAGAGCAGGTTCACCAGCTCTGGATCCCGTTTGTAGGCCGATTGGATCTCACCGAGGAAGCGGGCGCGGATGATACAGCCCCCTTTCCAAATCCGCGGAATCTCGCTGAAGGTGTAGACGTAGCCGTGGGCAACGGTGGCTTTTTTGAGCAGGGCCATCCCCTGAGCATAGGAGCAGATTTTGGAGCAATAGAGAGCAGCGCGCAGATCTTGGATAAAGCGATCGGGATCCCCTTCAAAAGTGGCGTCCGGCCCTTTCAACTGGGCAGAGGCAGCCACCCGCTCCTCTTTCATCGACGAGAGGATACGAGCTTGCACTGCCGCCTCGATGGTGGGCACCGCTACCCCCAGATCCAGAGCATCTTTGACCGTCCACAAACCGGTGCCTTTCTGCCCGGCCTTATCCAGGATGAGATCCACCAAAGGCTTGCCGGTTTCCGGATCTAGGGTTTGGAAAATCTTGGCGGTAATTTCAATCAGGAAAGATTCCAGCTCCGTTTCATTCCAAGCCTGAAAAATCTCCTGCATCTGCGAGGCCGACAGCTTCAAGGCCCTGCGCATTAGGTCATAGACCTCGGCGATCAGCTGCATATCGCCGTATTCGATGCCGTTGTGTACCATCTTCACGTAGTGCCCGCCCCCTTTGGGCCCCAGGTAGGTGACACAGGGGCCGTCTGGCACTTGAGCGGCAATTTTGGTCAAGATGGGCTCCAGTTGTTGGTAAGCCTCTGGGCTACAGCCGGGCATGAGGCTGGGGCCGTTCAGGGCGCCCTCTTCCCCGCCGCTCACCCCCATGCCGACAAAGTGGATCCCGGTGGGAGCTAGGGCTTCGGCACGGCGATCGGTGTCGGTGTAGAGGGAGTTGCCGCCGTCGATGATGATATCCCCCGGATCCAGCAGCGGCTTCAGCTCGTCGATCACCGCATCGACCGGCGCGCCCGCCTTGACCATGATCAAGAATTTGCGGGGCCGCTCCATCAGTTGCACCAGTTCCGGCAGGCTGTAGGCGGGGGTGATCCGTTTGCCTTGGGCTCGCTCCCGCATGAACTGGTCGGTTTTGGAGCTGGTGCGGTTGTAGACGGCAACCGGAAAGCCGTTGCGCTCGATGTTGAGGGCCAAGTTTTCCCCCATCACCGCCAGGCCGATCACCGCAAAGCTGGGCTTGCTCATAGTTGGGCACTATCGACACCTCACCCAATCTAGAGGCCAATCCGACCGACCGGGTTCAGGGATCCTGTTTTCTTCACGTTTGCCGTGGTTGCGGGTTTTGGGGTGGGTTTCCAGGACAGCTCAAGCTCTCGCGGGTGGTTACACCGGTTACCGGGTGGGATCCCTCAGCTCGCTCACACAACTGCCGCTTTGCCGCCCGATCCACATAGGCTTCGCTGAAATCGGCGCCGGCAATCTGCGCGCCCTGCCAAACTGCCCGCGCGGCAATGGCTCCCGTGAGGTTGGCCCCCCTGAGATCGGCTCCTGCCAAATTGGCCAGATCCAAGAGGCTATTGCTCAAGTCGGCACCGGATAGATTGGCCCCTGCCAGGTTGGCTTTGGTGAATGCCGCCCCCGCAAGGTTGGCCCCGTGCAGATCGGCGCCCTGCAGGTTGGCACTGACAAAGCTGCTGCCCCGCCAATCTTGGCCGGACAAATCCTGACCCTGCAGATCGGCGTTGTTGAAGTTGAGACGGGCTTGGCTGCCCGCTATGGAGCCCCAGAGGAGCCAAAGCAGCAGAGTGGCCGCCAGCAGCATGCCCAGCTTCCCGAAGTCGCGCCAGCAAGTCGAGGCGTTGGATTTTGGGGCCATCGAGGATCCCTAGATTCTCTACCCCCATTCTTGCCGATTTTCCCCTTGCCCACTGAGAACTGGGATCATTGCGTTGCAGCAGAGACAGCCGTTATCCGCCGTAGGTTACATTCCGCTCGGTGGTGCGAAATTGCAGGATCGTCAGCCCCACCACAATGAGAAACAGGACGATGGATTGCGCGGCAGCCCTACCCAAATTGCCTGAAGACACTCCGATTTTGTAGATCTCGTAGATCAACACCGAGGTGGATCCGGAAGGGCCCCCAGCAGTCAGCAAGTCAATGGTGCCAAAGATATCGAAAAACGCATAGGTCATGTTGGTAATCACCAAAAAGAAGGTGATGGGAGAAAGCAGCGGTAGGGTGATGGCAAAAAAGCGACGCACTGCCCCGGCCCCGTCGATGGCAGCCGCTTCCAGCAAATCCTTGGGCAGGTTTTGCAGGCCGGCAAGGTAAAACAAAATGTTGTAGCCCATCTGCTTCCAAACGCTGGCAAAAATCACCACCCAAGGGGCCAAGTTGGGATCGCTGAGCCAGTTTAAACGGGGGATCCCCACCAGCCCCAGCAAGTGGTTGGCCACCCCTCCCAAGGGGTTGAACATGATAAAGAAGATGATCCCGGCCACCGCTGGAGAAATGGCGTAGGGCCAGATCAGCAACACCCGATAAATCGCCGCCCCTCGAATCGGCTGGTAGGCCAGCGTGGCAATCAACAGGGATCCGCTCAACCCCAGCACCACAATGGCCGCCGAAATGGCAAAGGTAATCCCCAGGCTGCGCAGATAGGTGGAATCCGTCAGCAAAGCGGTAAAGTTATCCACACAGACGAAGCGGCTGCGCGGCGCCCCCACAAACGTGAGCAGGGTGGAAAGGCGGAAGGTATCCAGCCCTGGGTAGTAGAGAAACACCCCCAAGATCGTGAAGGTGGGCAACAAGAGCAGCCACGCCAGCCACCACTGCTTAAAGATGCCCCTCTCCTGAACAGCTGGGCCGGGGATCCCCAGGCGGCGCTCCTGCTCCTTCTGCGTCCACGCCAACAGCGGCCAGAGGGGAATGGCCATGCCCGCCAGCACCAGCCCCACGCCAAAGGCCATGTCGATGGCCTTGCGCTCCGGCTCAAAAGTGCAAAAATCCAGGGGCGCCATAAAAATCAGGGATCCCAGCCCTCCTGCTAGGCCCCCCAGCACTGCCCCCACCGGCACAGGCCGCTCGATGCGCCGGAAACGGGATCCCACCCAAAGGGATCCCAGCAACCCCGCCAACAGCGGCACCAACACTTGGACGAATCCCAACATGCCTCTCACCTCGGCTTTGCTCTTCACAAGAGCCTCGTCAAAACCCAAAAAGGGGCAGGCTGCCGCCCACCCCCATCCCTCAATGACACCGTCAGCCTATCGACATCCAGGTTACTGGTAGAGGGAGTTGTACTCGGCCAGAAGGCGGTTGGCCTCCTGGTTGGCCTTGGCCATAGCCTGGGCCGGATCCCCGCCTTTAAGCATCAGATCTTCCATGGTTTGGGTTACCACGTTGCGAATTTCGGGGAAAGCCCCCAGCAGCGCCCCCCGAGTGGCAGGGGTCACCTTGGAATTGTTGATTTGGTCGCTGGCGGTGAAGAAGTTGGGGTTTTCCTTGAACCAGCCCTTCGACTCCAGTAAAGCTACCGAGCTTTTCCGAATGGGCAAGTAGCCGGTCACTTGGTGCCACTCGGCAGCATTTTCGGTGTTGTTCAGCCACAACATGAAGGTCAGCGCCCCCTCTTCCACCTCTTTGGGCAGATCCTTCACCAACCAGAGGCTGGCTCCCCCGATCAAGTTCCCCGTCCAACCCTTGTCGGCGTTGTAGGGCATGCGGGTGGTGACCAGCTCGATGTTGTTTTGCTTGGCAGCGTTGGTGATGTTGGCGGCATCGGCGCTGCTGGTGATGGCCATGGCGACGGTACCGGTCTGGATGGCCTGCTCGGTGGCTGCCCAATCCCGCTGCTTGCCGCTGTAGATGTAGTAGCCTTTGTCATACATCCCTTTCCACCAGGTGGCGATGGCAATTGACGGCTCCGAGTCCAAAAAGACCTGGGTGGCACGGGCGGCACGGCCATTGTCGTTGTTGGCCAAGAGGGCATTCTGCTGGGCCATCCACTGCTCGTAGAACCAGCCGTGATTGGGCCAGGTCACACAGCCCTGGGGAGCGTCGGGGAGGGCCATGATCTTTTGACAAGCAGCCTCCAGCTCTTGCCAGGTGGCCGGCGGCTTTTCGATCCCTGCCTTCTTCAAGATGGCCGTGTTGGAGTAGAGAATGGGGCTGGAGCTGTTCCAGGGCATGGAGGTAAATTTGCCATCCAGGGTGTAGTAGCTCACCACCGGCTCGATAAAATCGTCGAAATTCACTGGGATCCCGTTCACTTCGGTGCGATTGCCCAGAGCCTCGGCAATGGACTTGAAGTAACCAAAATCCCGTGCCCGCTGGGTGCCCACCTCAAACCATTGCACCACCGAAGGAGCAGCATTTTGTTGAATGGCCAGGTCGGTGGCTTGCTGAATTTCTTCGTAGTTGCCGTAGCCTTCGACCGTAACTTTGTATTGAGGAAATTGTTTGTTGAACTCTGCCGCTTTTTCGCGGGCCCAATCCAGGCGGTTGTCGGTAAAGGCAATCCAAACTTTGACTTCGGCAGGAGACTGAGCAAAGCTGTCGGCAGCCAGAAGAGCAGCAGCAGACGCAGCCACCAGGCCAGCCGCAACAGCCAGGAAAGTACGACGGGTATTCATAGAAAAATGCAGTCGCATTCGCTAAAGGCACCTCTGAGATTACAGCACCGACATTAAGAGCAGGTTATGTCTGGCGGGATCCCTCTAGGAAGTGAACCTTCAGGCCAAAGTCAGAGTCAGACAGGGTAAAGGCTGAGCCTGGGTTATGATCGACAACCTCTCTAGGGGTCTGGAAAAATGAGAATGAAGATGAAAAATGCAAGCTTTTGCCTGTTGTTGGCTATTGCCCTCCTGATGGCGCTTGCCCCCTTTGCGCAGGCTCGCCCCCGTCAACGCACTGCCACAGCCACCACGCCAACGGGCGGATCCCCGGCCCTGAGCGACGAACGCACCTTCACAACTTCCGGCACCTACACTCGCACCGGGCCAAGTGGCAGATCGGGTAGTGGCACCTATTCCGGCCAGGGATCCCGGCAATTCATTCCCGGTCAGGGGGTGGAAGGAGACTACTCCGGCCAAGTCACTACCCAACAAGGTCAGACCTGGAACCTGAACCATCAGCACACCACCACCCGCACGAATGAGGGCTGGCAACGGCAGGGCAGCACCACGGTGCACAATGCCCAGGGCGAGACGGTAGGCAGCAGCTCAAGCCTTACTGAGGGCCAAGCGGGGCAAGGCTGGCAGCGCAGCGGCCAATTCAACAATGCTCGCGGCCAAACCTACACCACCGAGTCGAGCAGCACACCGACCGGGCCAGGACACTGGCAGCGGGAAACTCGCGTCTTCAATGCCCAAGGGGATCTGCTCGGTGGCTCTGATACCGATGTGCAGTACCGATTTGTACCAGGGCAAGGCTGGGTGAAAACAGTAGAAGGCAATACCCTGAAAGGTCAACCGATCCGCCGCACCACCACAGTCGGCCCCAACCTGTGAAGAAGAATCTGAAGGGCACTTTAAGGGATCCCTTAGGATTTTGTGGGAGGAAGCGGGCGGACGGAATCGAACCGACAACAGCAGTTTGGAAGACTGCGGTTTTACCATTAAACTACGCCCGCACAGGCATTCACTGATGCCGGAAGCCTATGATAGCACCTCTCCCCAGTCAAGGTCTGGAGAGAAATCCATTTCCATCAGCGAGACGGGCTTCTTGGGTGGGCTGCGCTTACTTGCGGCGGAGATCTTTCTGGCGTTTCCTTTGCCATTGGCGAAACTCTTTCTCGTAGCGTTCACCCTCCGTTTGGTAGGCGTTCCAGCCCTTGAGGGCAACGGTCAAGCCCCACCCCATGAGTATAAACAGCGACCAAGATAGCCCTCCACCGGAGAGCCAGTCTAAGCCCAGCAAAAAGCTGTTGACAATTCCATAGCGGCCCAGCAGTTGGTAAAACTGCCGACGGCGGTAGCGCTGGAATTCTCGGTGTTGGCTGTTCAGCTCTTGCCAGGCCTTCCATTCCTGCTCGGCCAAGTCCAGCTCTTGGGGGGAGATCCCCAGTTCGGCAGCCATCTCCTGCAGTTGGGAGCGGGTGAACTCGCCCAGGCGTGGCTGGCGGGCAATGGCCCGCTGGAGGATCTGATGCACGTCCTCTTGGCTGTACCGGGATCCCGACATTTGGCTGGCTGATATTCAACTTTGTAAACCTTATAATCCCCTAGTCTAGGCTAGCCGGATCTTGGGCCTTATGAAGCGCCGTCTGCTGCGGGATCCCAGCTGGCAAATCTCAACTCGAATGTCAAATCGCACTAATCGCAGTCACCGAAAAAACTGGGTCTGAAGCCCCGCCCTTAAGGCCTACGGCCCGCTGACGCGACAGGGCGGCTTTCATGTGTGTACAATACAACCCATGA
>NZ_JBSSCS010000028.1:0-38270 GCF_054060015.1 Thermostichus sp. MS-CIW-25 | reverse complement strand
TTGGCTTGCCAACTGCAGGGCTACCGTTCGCGCCAGCGGGCCGGAGGCCTTAAGCCCGCCCTGTACTGCGAAGCAGTCAGGGTCGGGTAGTTTACTTGAAGTTTCACATCCACCAACCGGCTCTGGGCCTGGGATCCCATCCCCAGCAGGGTCGTCAGTGCCAGCGCCATGCCCAATACCAACGACATCAAAGGGATCCCGCGCTTACGCTTGAAGAGGCGGGGCAGGTGAGATAGGGCGTGAACAGTACGGCGGCCTAGATCCATAGTGCAACCCTTGCTTCTTAAGAACGGTGTGCCAAGACTGTAGAGGATCTGCCTCTGGGCAGAATGTTCACCACGCTCACAATGCCTGGAGGGAGATCAAATCTGCGGGGCCAACTTTCCGTCGGCTTTGGAATGACCCCTTCGAGGTCAGGCCCCCATTGGAATCACCGTGCATCCCCAGCTCGCCAACTCAAATTCCCGCCCAGTGCCACCAGGCCCAGCCCAGCCCCACTAGCAGCGCCGTTACCCCGTAGAAGAATCCCACCACCTGCACCTCTGACCAGCCCCCCAGCTCCAGATGGTGGTGCAAGGGCGACATGCGCAGCAGCCGTTGGCCTGTGCCGGTTTTGCGTTTGGTGTATTTGAAATAGCCCACCTGCAGCATCACCGACAGCGCCTCTGCCACCAGCACTCCCCCCATCAGGGCCAAGGCCCAGAGCTGATCCCCCAGCAGCGCCAACCCGGCCAGAGCGCCCCCCAACCCCAGGGATCCGGTATCACCCATGAACAGCCGCGCCCGGTGGTGGTTGTGAACCAGAAACCCCAAGCAAGCACCGCTCAAGGCGAAGGCCAACACCGATAGCTCCGGATCCCTGTGAAGGAGCCCCAGCCCAATCAGCAGGATGGCCACCACCCCTGCCGCCAAGCCGTCCATACCATCGGTGAGGTTTACGGCATTATTGGTGCCCACCAACACAAACAGGGCCAAGGGCCAGAACAGCCAGCCCAGAGAGAGGGTGCCTATCCCCGGCAAGGTCAGACTGGTCGGGATCCCCTGCCAGGCCAGGTAGACACAAAACCCAAGGGCAACTCCCACCTGGAGCAACAGCTTGTGTTGGGGAGACAACCCCTTGTTGGATTGCTGTCGGATCACCAGCCAATCGTCCAGCCAGCCGACAAAGCTGTAGGCCAGCGTGAGCAGCGCGACGGCCAGCCAATGGGGATCCCAGCCGCTCCAGATCCCCGCCACCAGCAGCCCCACGGGCAAAAAGCTGATCCCGCCCATGGTGGGTGTGCCTGCTTTTTTCTGGTGGGATTGGGGCCCCTCCTGGCGGATCACTTGCCCCGCCTTCCAGCGCCGCAATCCGGGGATGAGCAGGGATCCCAGCAGGGCCGAACCCAACACGCTCAATCCAAAAGGAACAAACACCTGGGGGCGGATCCCGATCACAAGGGTCGAGAGGGCCAAACCCAGCCCCAGCGAGAGCGCCATCCCTCCCCACTCCGTCTCTTCCACCTCCAGATCGAGAGGTGTATCCGCATCCACTCTTTCTGAACCCCTCACACTCTCAACCTCTAGACTTCAGAAAACTCCGGCAGGCAGAGCCCAAGAAAACTCTATCCTGCCAGAGCTCAGAGGCGAAAGCTATGGTGATTTCAGGTTAGGGTGAGATGCCTAGGCTACGGAGAAAAGCCCCATAGCTCTATGCATTATTGCTCCGCAACGCTGACGCGACGACGCGACTGCGGGACGACGCGATGACGGAACCAACGTTTTCGGTGGGGGTGCGGTGTCCCAGTTTGAATTGAAATGGCCATAGTTGGTGGGGATCCCTTCAGTAGGGCCACTTCCAGTTGCGCACCTCCGGCAGATCTTCTCCATGCTCGCGGATGTAGTGTTTGTGCTCCACCAGCTTGTCTTGGATGATCTGCTTGATGTGGGCCCGCTCGTACTTGAAGCGCTCCATCCGATCCAACACATCATCGGCCAAGCTGAAGCGATCCACCTCGTTGAGGACACACATGTCGAAGGGGGTGGTGGTGGTGCCCTCCTCCTTGTAGCCGCGCACGTGCAAGTTGTGGTGGTTGGGGCGACGGTAGGTGAGGCGGTGAATCAGCCAGGGATAGCCGTGGAAGGCAAACACGATGGGCTTGTCCGGCGTGAAGATGCTGGCGTAATCCACATCGCTGATGCCGTGGGGGTGTTCGCTGGGCGGCTGCAGCTTCATCAAGTTCACCACATTCACCACCCGGATCTTGATGTCCGGCAGGTGCTGCCGTAGGAAGTCCACCGCCGCCAGGGTTTCCATCGTCGGCACATCGCCGCAGCAGGCCATCACCACATCCGGCTCTGAACCCTGATCGTTGCTGGCCCATTCCCAGATGCCCAAGCCCTGGGTGCAGTGCTTGATGGCCGCATCCATATCCAGGTACTGCAGGGCCGGCTGTTTGCCCGCCACGATCACGTTCACGTAGTGGCGGCTGCGCAGGCAGTGGTCGGCCACCGAGAGCAGAGTATTGGTATCCGGGGGCAGGTAGACGCGGATGATTTCGGCCTTTTTGTTGACCACGTGATCCAAAAAGCCGGGATCCTGGTGGCTGAAGCCGTTGTGATCCTGCCGCCACACATGGGAAGTCAGCAGGTAGTTGAGGGAAGGAATGGGCCGCCGCCAAGGAATGTGCCGGGTGGTTTTCAACCATTTGGCGTGTTGGTTGAACATCGAGTCCACCAGGTGGATGAAGGCTTCGTAACAGGAAAAGAACCCGTGTCGCCCGGTCAACAGGTAGCCTTCTAGCCAGCCCTGACAGACGTGCTCGCTGAGGATCTCCATCACCCGTCCATCTGGGGAGAGGTGCTCGTCGCAATCGTAGATGGGAGCTACCCAGGTGCGGTCGCTGGCCTCAAACACAGCATCCAAGCGGTTGGAAGCGGTTTCATCGGGGCCAAAGAGGCGGAAGTTGTGGGGGTTGAGCTTCATCACATCCCGCAGAAATTGCCCCAGAACTCGGGTGGCTTCGGCTTCGGTGGTGCCGGGGCGGGGGACAGGCACGGCGTAGCGACGGAAATCCGGCATTTTCAGCTCCCGCGTCAGCAGGCCGCCGTTGGCGTGGGGCAAAGCCCCCATGCGTTTTTCCCCTTTGGGGGCCAGCTCTTGCAGCTCCGGCAGCAGACGGCCATTTTCATCGAAGAGTTCTTCCGGCTTGTAGCTGCGCATCCAGTCCTCCAGAGCCTTGAGGTGCTCCGGTTTTTTGGCCAGATCCGCCAGAGGCACTTGGTGGGAGCGCCAGAAATCTTCCACCTTTTTGCCGTCCACCTCTTTGGGGCCGGTCCAGCCTTTGGGGGTGCGCAGGATGATCATCGGCCATTGGGGACGAGTGGGATCCCCTTTGCTGCGGGCATGCTGCTGGATTTCTTGGATCTCGTGGATCACCGTGTCCAAAGTGGCGGCCATCAACTGGTGCATCTCTGCCGGCTCGCAGCCTTCTACGAAGTAGGGTTTGTAGCCGTAGCCCACAAACAGATTTTGCAGCTCGTCACGGCTGAGGCGGGCCAAAACGGTGGGATTGGCGATCTTGTAGCCGTTCAGGTGCAGAATCGGCAGCACTGCTCCGTCGTGGATGGGGTTGAGGAACTTGTTGGAATGCCAGGAAGCGGCCAAGGGGCCGGTTTCCGCTTCTCCATCCCCCACCACACAGGCCACCAGCAGATCGGGGTTATCAAAGGCAGCCCCAAAGGCGTGGGCCAGGGCATAGCCCAGTTCTCCCCCCTCGTGGATGGAGCCAGGGGTTTCCGGAGCCACGTGGCTGGGCACGCCGCCGGGGAAGGAGAATTGCTTGAAGAGCTTGCGCATGCCTTCGGCGTCTTGGCCGATGTTGGGATACACCTCGCTGTAGGTGCCTTCCAAGTAGGTGTTGGCCACCAGAGCAGGGCCACCGTGGCCGGGGCCGGTGATGTAGAGGATGTTGAGGTTTTCCCGTTTGATGATGCGGTTGAGATGCACGTAGATGAAGTTCAACCCGGGTGTGGTGCCCCAGTGCCCCAGCAGGCGTGGCTTCACATGTTCCAGTTTTAGGGGTTCTCGCAGCAGCGGGTTGTCCATCAAATAGATTTGCCCGACCGACAGATAGTTGGCGGCCCGCCAGTAGGCATCCATTTTGCGAAGCTCGTCGGCGGTGAGCGGTTTTGTCGAGAGCTGTTCTGCCAGAACCATAGCTGTACCCCATAGGTATCTCTACTCCTATGGTGATCCGGGTTTGCCCAATTGCCGGGGGATCTTGGGATTCCTTTGGATTTGGCTCATTGGGTGAGCGGTAGGCACCTGTTACCACCACCAGGGCTTGATCGGGGTGCCGTCGGGAAAGATCAGGCCGGCAATCCGGGATCCGCTGTGCTTTAACCCTTCGATCTGAGCTCCTTCCAGGTTGGCTTGGGTTAGGTTGGCCCCGCTGACATCGGCCCGCCGCAGGTTAGCCCCCTGAAACTGGGCCTGACGCAGCTCGGCGCCGCTGAGATTGGCCCCTTCCAGGTCGGCATTTTGCAAGTTGGCCCCCCGCAAGTCCGCCCGCTGTAGGTTGGCTCCCCCCAAGTCCGCTCCCTCCAGGTTGGATCCGCGCAGATCGGCCCGGTTCAGATCCGCTCCCCTCAGCCGGATCTGACAGAGCACCAGTTCTCGCAGATCGGCTTTGCTCAGGTCTTGGCCGGAGAAATCTTGCCCCTGTCCCCCCCAGTTTTGCAACTGCCAAATGTGGCGCACCCGTTCTTCTAGGTGGGTCTCTTCCGAAAGCTGGGATCCCCGCAGGCTGGTGCCGCTGACCTTGGCCCCTCTGAGGTCGGATCCCCGCAGGTCGGCTCCCTGTAAGTCGGCTCCGCTCAGCTTGGCCCCTTGCAAATCCGCTTGGCGCAAATCCGTTTGCCGCAGCCGGGCGCCGTTGAAGTTGCAAAAGCGCAAGTTGGCCCGCCTCAGGTTGGCCTCCCACAGGTTGATCCCCCCCAGCCGTGCTTCTTGAAGGTCGGCTCCCTCCAGGTCTGCATAGGCAAAATCCCGCTCCCCCCGCCGATAGGCCACGATCACCCCTTGCGCTCCCCCCACCGGGCGAAAAGGGCTGTAGGTGCGACAGGCCCGTTCTGCCTCCGGCTGGCCAAGCTGAGACAACAGCCGCCAAGCTGCCAAGCGGACTGCCCAAGAGCTATTGCCGGCGAGGGCTTCAATGAGTTCGGCCAGGCCCGCCGACCCGTACTGCAGCAACTGGGGCAGGGTGGCCAAGCGCACGGCTTCATCGCTGTGGGTGAGTCGTCTCCGCGCCCCCTCGATACCTCCCAACACCAAGGCGTGGGCAGGGGCGCTCCCGGTTGCCATTTGCCCCCCCAACACCAGATCCCAAGGTTGGGGCCGGGATCCCTGGTCAGTCCTGACAGCCGGCTGAGGCTTACCTACCATGGGCGGATGCCGATGGGCCTAGCTATACCCAACGCCCCACCACCACGCGGATGGTGCCATCCTCCAGCACTTCTTCGGCCTCGATGGCATAGCCCTGCTCACGGGCTGAGCGCAGCAAACTTTTGTGGGCATAGCGCTGCAAGATCGGCTCCAGAAAGGTCTTGGGATCGATGCCCGCCCCCCACAGATCGGCCACCAGCTCGTAGTGATCCCCGTTGCGGCGAAACCCGATGTCGAAGCCATTTTTCTGACGGATCACCAAGTCGGCACGGGTGCGGTTCCAGAGATAGCCCCGCAGGCTGGTATCCCGCTGCACGGCGTAGCCCAATTCCTTCAGGGTCTCTTCCAGGAGATCGGCGTCTTTGATTTGCACTTGCAGGGTGGTGAAGTGAGACATGGCAGATCCAATCCTTTGACGGATGGAGATTGGGATCCTCACTATAAAGCCCCCTTGCAGTTATGGAAGAAATTTGACATAACCCCCTGCCTAAAGGCGGGAGATTCTGGTTCCTGGTTCTGCGGCAGCACTTACCGCCTTGGGTTGCCCCTCCAAAGCAGCGGTGCTCATCTCCCCAGGCGTTCCCCCAAGCGCTCCGCGCCGCTGATGCGAATGCGGGGCGGTTCCCTCTCGCGCCAGCGGGACAGAGTCCTTATGCCCCTAGGCACCGTTGCAAACAACAACCACAAAACCTATCGAGGCTGTATCCGGTCGTGAGACTGTTGGGCTTTTAAAGCGGCTGACTACCCTGCTGTCGCAGGCAGCGTAGCACAAAGCCGCCCTAGTCGCGTCAGCGGGCCGTAGGCCTTAGGGCGGGGCTTTAAACCCAGTTTTTTGGTCAACCATCCCGCAGCGGGTCGCGCGAGCGGAACGGAGTTCCCATTTTTTCCCTTAAGAGTGCAGCACACCTGGGCCTGGATGGCGGCTGGACTGCTCAGAGCAGGGTTGACCTGACCTGCCTTGTTATGTGGGTGCGCGCTGCGGCGTTGGCGATGGCGGTGCAGAGCACCGATGCCGGGGATCCGCGCCTAGCGTGTTCGGTGATACAGAAATCTTAGATCTGCATCTAGTGTCCAAAGTCGAGTATTGGCGATAACTTCCACTAGGTTTAGAGGCAGAAGCAAAAACCCGTCCCACAGGGATCCGTCCTCATCTGTTTCCGGCTGAGGTTGTCGGCGATGACGTGCCAAATTCACCTCAAGGCATTCCAAAAACCTGCTGATGAACCTTTCTATTCCCTGCCGAGCAAGCCCTTCCGATAGTTCTGCAAACAGAAATATCCATTTCTAGTTCTAACAAAATGAGTGAAAAAATTTGCTTTCTTAGCTTATGAGCAATCTGATTTGGCATCAAAAACTTGTTGATTGTTTAGAACAATCTTTCGTAACTTTCCTAAGCCTTAAATCCAGGCTTATGAAATGGTTAATTTCTCGGCCACCCTTTTAGTAGAGTTTTTAATCAACAAAATGGGCAGCTAGACGCTCCTAATAGAGTCTAGTGAGCCAGACTCAATAAATTTAGTGAGTCAAGCACTCGATTCTGGCTCAAGTTTTTAGAGTTAAAGCCTTTACGAAAGGGCTTTTGTGCTGGTATGAATAAGGTGCTGTTTGCAGAAAGGTCAGCTTCACACACAGGAAGACGGCTTGATGCAACAACAGGAGAAGTGGCGATTCTGACAGGACATGAATTTATGGTGTGGGGTTTGATATGTCGGAAAGTCTTGACTTGCAAGATGCGGTGGGGCGTTTCTTGAAGACGATTGGGCGCTACTCGTTGCTCACCGCTGAAGAAGAACTCCGTTTGGCTCACCAGGTGCAGCGGATGGTGGCGCTCCTAGAACAGCGGCAGCCCCACGAGTCGGTGGAAGATTGGAGCCGGCGGTTGGGGATCCCCTTGGCAGAGCTGCAGCAGATCCTGCGGCAGGGGGAAGCAGCCAAGAAACGAATGGTGGAGTGTAACCTTCGCTTGGTGGTGTCGATTGCTAAGCGCTATCGCAATCGCGGCTTGCCGTTTCTGGATTTGATTCAGGAAGGCACGATCGGCCTCACCCGCGCCGTGGAAAAGTTCGATCCCACCCGTGGTTACAAGTTCTCCACCTATGCCACTTGGTGGATCCGGCAAAGTGTGAACCGGGGCATCCAGAACAAGGGGCGGATGATCCGTCTGCCGGCCCACATGTACGAAAAAGTCTCCCAGGTGAAGCGGCGCTACCGCGAGTTATCTGCCGAAAGGGGATCCCGTCCCCAAGCGGAAGAAGTTTTTGATTCTCTGGATATCGGCGATAACTACCGTGAGCTGATCACCCGCCACATGGCAGAGATGCGGTCTTTGAATGTGGGGGTAGGGGATGAAGATGGCACCGAACTGCAGCACTTTATCCCAGATGAAGACAACGACCCTGTCGAACACCTAACCCAGGTTGCCCATCGAGAGGAAGTCCGCGCTCTGGTGGGCCAACTGAGCGAACGAGAACGACAGGTGATCGTGGCTCGCTATGGGCTGGATGGATCGAGGGGCCTAACGCTGCGGGAAATTGGGGAGCACATCGGCCTTTCGCGAGAGCGAGTCCGACAAATTGAGCGGCGGGCCTTGCGGAAGTTGCGGCGGCTGCAGCAGGAATACTCCACTCCCAAGACCGGCAAACGGCTCAACCCCCTGGGTTAACCGGAGCCTGCGCCTGTTCCCGTCAGCGGTGCGGAGCACGATAGAAAGGTTTTTTCACTACTTCGGCAGGCTGGCGCTGCCCCCGAATTTCAATTTCCAGCCGGGATCCCACCTTGGCCCAAGCCGGAGCGACATAGCCCAAGCCAATGCCATAGCCCAAGCTGGGAGAATGGGTGCCGCTGGTCACCTGTCCGATCGGCTCAGGGGAGTTGGGAGCGTAGATGGCATAGCCGCTGCGGGGAATGGCCCGTCCGCGATAGGGGTGCGGAACACTTTCCAACATGCGAAACCCCACCAGTTGGCGAGGGATCCCTTGCTCCCGTTGGCTTTCGATGGCGGGCTTGCCGATATAGTCTTCTGGGTTGTTCACCAACCAGCCCAAGCCGGCTTCCAAGGGAGTGGTGCTCTCGTCCATGTCCTGCCCGTAGAGATGGAGCGCGGCCTCCAGACGTAGGGTATCGCGGCAGCCCAGCCCACAGGGTTGCACGCCGGCCTGAATCAGTTGCTCCCAAAGGCGGATGCCATCTTCGGGGCTGAGCATAACTTCAAAGCCATCTTCTCCGGTGTAGCCGGTGCGGGCCACAAAGATAGTCTCTCCCGAGGTTCCCGCTGCTGTGGCAAACCGACCGTGCTGAAACCGGCGCAAAGCCTTCAGGGATCCCTCTAAAAAGGGCTGGAGAACCTCCTCGGCTGCCGGCCCCTGCACCGCCAACAGAACCTGAGCATCGGAGTGATCCTGCAGGTTAACTCCGGGGATCCCTTGGAAGTGGTGGTTGAGCCAATCCCAATCTTTCTGCCGGGTGGCTGCATTGACGATCACGCTCCAGTGCTCCAGCTCACCCTCCGGTGGATGCCGGTAGAAGATGACATCATCCAAAATGCCCCCCAGTGGATTGAGCAGGACGGTGTACCGACCGGATCCCACAGGAACAGCGCTCAGATCGCTGGGAACCAGACGGCTGAGGTGGGATCCCAGATCCGTCCCCCAGAGGGTGAACTTGCCCATGTGGGAAATGTCGAATATCCCCACCCTCTCCCGTACTGATCGATGTTCTGCTATCACTCCCCGATACTGCACCGGCATTTCCCAGCCGGCAAAAGGGACAAATCGCGCCCCCAAAGCTTGATGAAGGGGGAACAAGGGGGTGCGCTGCAGCGGGGTTGAACTCATCAGGGATCCCTTTGGCGTCCAGCGTAACGACCAGAATAAACTCACCGTCGCGCATTTTGGGGATCCTGTCCTTCGACGACGGTGGGAGCTGGTACCCTGGGTCTTCTCCACACCCTGAGCTGCGTTGGCAACCTGTAGGGATCCCTGCGGTTCTACCCAGATCCGTCGCAGTGCTTCGCGTGATGTCTTCACGGCATCGGGTCAAGACTCGGTGAAGGGGGAATCTCCTGCTACTTGCCTTGCGTTAGCGGGAGGAGCGTCAATCAATCACCACATTCTTCGGGCCGGCGTTGACCTCTGGGCGACCCTGGTTGAAGTTGGCCAGGAAGGTATCTGGATCTTTGAGGCTGAAGACCAGCTTTTTGCAGGGCAGTTGCAGCCCTACCGGCCCCAGCAAGGGAATAAAGAGAGGCTTCTCCTGCACCAGTGGAATGGCGATCACCCCTTGGGCACTGGTTACCGGGCCAACGATCCCCTGAAAATCGGTGCGCACGCCCAGTCCGTAGTACCAAGGCCAGGGGAAGCGCTCCCCTTGTCCCAACTCGCTCAGGGAGAACGTCTCGTTGAACAGGCTGCCCGCCCGCACAATGAGCTTGTCTTGCAGCAGATCGACATAGGCCGACTCGCTACTCACCCCAAACAGAGCCAGCGGCAAACTTGCCAGGGGATTGGAGTCGATGGCCATGTAGTAGCGCATGAGAGATCTCCGATTTTACAGATGGGCGACTAGGTGAGCCGCGGCCCCCAGCCTTGCCAATTATAGAAAATCTTCCCCGTTGCCAGACTGACCAAAAGGGATCCCATCTGCCCACAAGCTAACCGAGTATGATGGGTTGCTTGGAGTGCCCTTTGAGGACTCCGTCCGAATAGCGCGAACAGCAAGCCACTGGCCAGCGAGGAAAACAGGATGGATCTGCGAGCCCTCATTCGCTTGGTGCCCGATTTTCCCAGACCCGGCATCCTCTTTCGGGATATGACCCCCCTGCTACAGGATCCGGCAGGCTTCCGGGCGGCTATTGAACAGTTGGCCGCCGGCACCACCGGCATGGGATCCCTAGATTATGTGGTCGGCATCGAGTCGCGGGGGTTCATTTTGGGGGCTGCTTTGGCACAACACCTGGGCTTGGGATTTGTCCCGGTTCGCAAGCCGGGCAAGCTGCCGCCGCCGGTGCTCAGCCAGACCTACAGCCTGGAATACGGCCAAGACCAGCTCCAACTCCACGCCCACGCCCTGCGCCCCGGAGAGCGGGTGTTGATCGTGGATGATGTCATTGCCACCGGGGGCACAGCCGCCGCCACCGCCCAATTGGTGGCCCAGAGCGGTGCTGAAGTGGGGGGATTTGCCTTCTTAATCGAGCTGGCCTTTTTGTCCGGCTGCAAGGCTCTTCCCCCTGGGATCCCTGCCCATGTGGTGATGGTAGAGGAAGGCAACTGAGTTCCTCAAGTAAGGTGCACCGACTGGTGGACGGGGATCCCTGTTGCTTTGGGCAAAGGTTGGCTCAAGCGGCTGATCTGAGCCTGGGCCTGCAGTTGTTCGTCAATCCAGTCCGCCAGTTCCCGCATGTAGAGCGCCACATGGATCGCCTGGTCGCGCTGTACCGGCTCCACACCTTTTTCTGCCAGGCGGGCCAGGATGACGGGGTGGCTCAGCTCTTCCAGGGCGGCAAAGTCTTCCGGTTGGTCAAACCCCAGCTCTGCCATTTTCTCAAACACGTACCCCAGCCGTAGGCCCGTGGACTCGCAGCGCCCTTCCGGTTGCCAGGGATCCCGCAGGGCCAGGGCAGCAGTTCGGTAGGCGGTTTGGGCAATGGAGCGCCAGGTGCCGCGGTGAATGCGCAGGCTCAATTGGTGCCGGTTCCATCCCAGGGCTTCTCGCACCAGCAGGCCGCAATTGCAGCGGGTGCTGTCCCGCCAACAATACTCCCAGTCCCAGAAGCCCCAGTGTTGGGATTGGATACGATCCGCGGTGCGGCGCAGGAGAGCCGCCAACTCAGGTGTGGGGCGCATGGGGCAACACAGAGCTAAAACGCTAAAACAGCTCCAGTCTAGGCAGGCGAGCGATGGAGAACAAGCCCGGCTCAATCTTCTTGACATTCCTGGTCGTGATGGCGCGAAGCAACATATCCCTGTTCGGGCCTGTCCTCCGAGGGCAAAGCTCGTCGCCGTTGGCGATGCCGTTGCCAAGCCCCCCAGGCCACCCCCCCCAGCACCAGCGAGGCTCCCCCCAGGTAGGTGCCTCCTGCCGGCAAGCCCGCCAAAGCCAAAGCCAGGGATCCCCCCCAAAGGGTCATGGCATAGATCAGCAGCACCGAATGCCGCTGGGATAGGCCAGCTTTGAGCAGACGGTGGTGCAGGTGGCCTTTGTCGGGATGGAAAGGCGACTTCCCCCTGGCCAGCCGTTTGAGGATCACGGTGGACATATCCAGGATCGGCACCGCCAGGATAAAGAAAGGCAGGGCTACTGCCAGCGTGGTCACCCCCTTGGCCACCCCGATCACCCCAATCCCAGCCAGGGTAAAGCCCAAAAAATAGGCCCCTCCATCCCCCATGAAGATCTGCGCCGGGTTGAAGTTGTAGCGCAAAAACCCCAGGCAAGCCCCCGCCAAGGCCGCCGCCAGCATGGCCGCCGCCGGTCGATCCAGCAGCAGGGTTACGATCAGCATCACCACCGCCGCGATTCCCGACACCCCTGCCGCCAGCCCATCCAGCCCATCCATAAAGTTGATGGCGTTGGCCATCCCCACCAGCCAGAGCAAGGTAATCAGCAGGCTCAACCACACCGGAAAGGGCCAGATCCCTCTCCCGGGCAGGTTGACGAACTCAATGCGCACCCCCACCCCCCAGGCGGCAGCAGCCACGCCGAATTGCATCAACAAGCGGGAAAAGGGCGACAGGTGAAACAGGTCGTCCGCCAAGCCGATTGAGAAAAACAAAACCCCGCCAATTGTCACCCCCCAAATCTCGTACTCCTGCTCGGTGCGCAAGCCCCCAAAAGCTCCGGCTCCCCAGAGCAACAGCAGGGCCACCAAGTTCCCAAAAAAGATGGAAACCCCCCCCAGGCGTACCATCGGCTGCCGGTGGATCTTGCGCTCATCGGGAAAATCCAACTGGCCACTGCGGATCCCGACTGCCTTCACCATTGGGGTTGCCCACAGAACCACACAGGCAGCAGCAAGGAACGCGACCAAGTAGGGCATGGCAAGCCGCAGAGATGTATCGAGGACTCTGTCCCGCTACGCAGACGGTTAGCCCAGATGGGGGTAGAGGGGGAAACGGCGACAGAGCCGGGCTACCCGCTGGCGACACTCTTCCAACACAGCAGGCTCCTCAGGCTGAAACAGACAATCGGCGATGATCTCCCCAATTTCTTCAAATTCTACCGGCCCCAGGCCGCGGGTGGTCAAGGCCGGGGATCCCAGGCGCAGTCCGCTGGCCACGAAAGGCGGCTGTGGGTCGAAGGGAATGGTGTTTTTGTTGGCGGTGATATGGATCTCGTCCATTAGCCGATCCGCCCGTTTGCCTGTCATCACCGGATCCGCCGCCCCCACTTTTTCCAGCACCGCCGAAACCGAGCGCAGATCCAGCAGCATCAGGTGGTTGTCTGTGCCCCCGGAAACCAGCCGAATGCCCCGCCGCTGCAGGGATCCCGCCAGGGCCTGAGCATTGGCGATCACCTGCGCCGAGTACTGGGCGAAGCCGGGCTGCAGGGCTTCCCCAAAGGCCACCGCCTTGCCGGCAATGACATGCTCCAGCGGCCCCCCTTGACTGCCGGGGAACACCGCCTTATCCAGCTTTTTGCCCAGCTCTGGGTCGCGGGTGAGAATGAGCCCTCCACGCGGCCCGCGCAACGTCTTGTGGGTGGTGGTGGTCACCACATCGCAGAGGGGCACCGGGTTGGGGTGGTGTCCGGTGGCCACCAGGCCGGCAATATGGGCAATGTCGGCCAGCAGATAAGCTCCCACCTCATCGGCAATGGTGCGGAAAGCAGCAAAGTCGATTGCCCGCGGGTAGGCGGAGTAGCCGCAGATGATCAGCTTAGGCCGATGCTGCAAAGCCAGATCCCGCACTTGATCGAAATCGATCCGCTCCGTTTGGGGATCCACCCCGTAATGCACCACCTGGAACCATTTGCCGGAGACATTCACCGGCGAGCCGTGGGTGAGGTGGCCGCCATGAGACAAATCCATGCCCATGATCGTGTCCCCCGGCTGCAGCAGGGCCAAGAAAACAGCAAAATTGGCCTGCGCCCCGGAGTGGGGTTGCACGTTGGCGTGAGCCGCCCCAAACAGTTGCTTGGCGCGGTCGATGGCCAACTGCTCAATCTCGTCGATAAACTCGCAGCCGCCGTAGTAGCGCTTGCCGGGCAACCCTTCCGCATACTTGTTGGTGAGCACCGAGCCTTGGGCGGCCAAGACAGCAGGAGAGGTGAAGTTCTCGCTGGCGATCATCTCCAGGTGATCCCGCTGTCGGTTGAGCTCTTGCTGGATCAGGCGGTAAACCAAGGGATCCGTTTCCGCCAAGATGGCCAGGTTATCCCGTAGGGTGGTCAGACTCTGGGGAGCAGCTACCATGATGACGCCAAGACCGAACTTCGCAGGAGAAATGGGCAAGGACTGCTTCGCCGTCGCAACAGCGTTGCGAAGCAACATCGTAGCATGACCCGCAAACCAGCAGTGCAGGCCCCGGCTTTTATACTTGGGGTCAACCGAGATGGACAGGGGCTGCTTTGTAAAGAATGTTGAGCTTTTCTTCTCGATGTCAGGGCTACCCCTCAAGCTACGGTAGAGTGAGGGGGCTGACTTTTGTGCAATTCCACTGTTAGGGAGTTGGCTATGACGGACGCGCAAGTTTTCACCATCCTGGCGATTGCCTTGGTGCCGGCAGTGATGGCTCTGCTTTTGGGATCCGCCTTGGCCCGTAGCTGAAGCCCCCTCATCCCCAGGGATCCCTTTGGCCTGCCCCGTCGCGACAGCGTTGCGGAGTAACAAGGCAGGCTTTTTTCTCTATCAAGACATGGAGAGTGTGGCTTGCGCTGTTGTGCTTGTTCGGCTGTACTGCCGTTGTTGGCTAAAGTTGAATTGATAAGGAGTATTCCCGGCAGCCAAGCAACTTGACGCAGGTGGATCTACAGCGGCTCCAGCGCGCCCTTTCTCTGGAAGCAGAGTTGGGGTTTACCAATCTCCAGGGGCGAGAGCAGACCTTCTCTCAGTTTGTGGGGAGCGTGTTTGGACAGGATCCCCCCTCTGACTGGGTGCTGAATGGAGATGACCGGCGGCGATGGAAAGAACTGGGATCCCGCTATACCCTGTATTCCGAGCTGGAGCTGCCCGAACGCCAGCACCTGGTGGCCGAAACTCGCCGCTGGCTGGAGCGAGTCCGACGTCAGCAAGAGCAGCCCCAACCGTTCGCACCAACGGGGCGGAGCCCTCGTTCCCACCCACCTAGCCCGCTGGCGGCCTCGTCGCAACAGCGGTGGGGTTCCCAGAGCCCCATTTCCCCGCCTCTCCCCGCCGGCCTCAGCCTGGAGCAGCCGCTGCAGTTTCTCAAAGGCATTGGTCCCAAGTCAGCGGAGAAACTGGCACAACTGGGCCTACACAGCGTGCGGGATGCCCTCTACTACTTCCCCCGCGACTACCTGGACTATTCCCGGCGGGTGCTCATCCGCCAAGCCAAGGTGGGGGAGACCGTTACCCTTGTAGGGACGGTGAAAAGTTGCAGTTGCTTTACCAGCCCTAAGAATCCCTCGCTGACCATCTTCAACCTAAAGATTGCCGACAAAAGTGGTGTAATTACCCTCAGCCGCTTCTACAGCGGGCGGCAGTTTGCCCAGCGCAGTTGGCAAGCTTCCCTGGAGCGGCAATACCCCAAGGGAGCGGTGGTGGCTGCCAGTGGCTTGGTGAAAAAGGGTAGGCTGGGCCTGACGTTGGACAACCCCCAAATTGAAGTACTGGCCAGCGAGGGCAGCCTGCAGGACAGTTCTGGGGTTGGCAAGATCCTGCCCGTCTACCCTCTCTCGGAAGGGATCCCCGCCGATCTGGTGCGCAAGGCGGTGCAACTGGCTTTGCCGGCGGCGGCCTTGGTGGAGGATCCCTTGCCGGCGGATCTCAAGCGGCAGTTGCAGCTTTTGGACTTGCCTGTTGCCCTGCAGCAGATCCACTTTCCTGAGACCCGAGAGCTGCTGGCCCAGGCCCGGCGGCGGCTGGTGTTCGATGAGTTTTTCTACCTACAACTAAGCCTATTGCAGCGGCGACACCGCTATCGTGCCCAAGCTCAGGCCATACCTCGTTACCAGCCGGCTAGAGGGGAGCTGTTGGATCGCTTCTACCAAATCCTGCCCTTTCAGCTTACCGCTGCCCAGCAGCGGGCCATCGACGAGATCCTAGCGGATCTGCGGGATCCCTTGCCCATGAACCGCCTGCTCCAAGGGGATGTGGGATCCGGCAAAACCGTGGTGGCGGTGGCGGCTTTGCTGGCAGCCATTCAATCCGGCTGGCAAACGGCCCTGATGGCTCCCACCGAGGTCTTGGCCGAGCAACACTACCGCAAGTTGGTGGAATGGCTAAGCCAGCTACAGGTGCCCGTCGAACTGTTGACCGGCTCCACCCCTCCCGCCAAACGCCGGGAGATCTTGCGGCAGTTGCAGACTGGGGAATTGCCCTTGGTGGTGGGCACCCATGCTCTCATCCAGCCGGCAGTGCAGTTTCGCAACCTGGGCTTGGTGGTCATCGACGAGCAGCACCGCTTTGGCGTGGAGCAGCGGGCCGCTCTGCAACAGAAAGGGGATCACCCCGATGTTCTCACTATGACCGCCACCCCCATCCCCCGCACCCTCACCCTGGCCCTGCATGGGGATCTGGATGTTACCCAAATTGACGAGCTGCCGCCGGGGCGCAAGCCCGTGCACACCCTGGTGGCCCGGCCAGGGGATCGCCTGCAGGTGATGCGGCTTATCGAGCGGGAAATTGCCCAAGGGCGGCAGGCCTACGTGGTGCTGCCGTTGATTGAAGAGTCGGAGAAGCTGGATCTGAAATCCGCCATTGAGGAACACCAGCGTCTGCAGGAAAAGGTCTTCCCCCAATTTCGGGTGGGCCTGCTGCACGGGCGCTTGACCAGTAGCGAGAAGGAAGCTGTCATTGCGGCCTTTCGCCGGCGGGAGCTGGATATTCTGGTCTCTACCACGGTGGTGGAGGTGGGGGTAGATGTGCCCAATGCCTCGGTGATGCTGGTGGAGCATGCGGAGCGCTTTGGGCTCTCCCAACTGCACCAACTGCGGGGGCGGGTAGGACGGGGATCCGACCAAGCCTATTGCATCTTGATGACGGGATCCAAAGGAGAAGATGCTCTGCGGCGGCTGAAGGTGCTGGAGCAATCCCACGACGGGTTTTTCATTGCCGAGATGGATCTGCGCTTCCGGGGGCCGGGGGAAGTGATGGGTACCCGCCAGTCGGGGCTGCCGGATTTTGCCCTGGCCAGCCTCATGGACGATCAAGAGGTGCTGCACCTGGCCCGCCAAGCGGCAGAACAGCTCCTGGCCCTTGACCCCGACTTGAAGCGGTGGCCCCCCTTAAGCCGCATACTGGAAGAGCGGCAGGCCCGTTTCCTGGGCCCTGGGCTGCTGACCTAATGGCTATAGGCGATGTATACCCTCGAAGACTTAAAGGCCCACGGCCTTTCCCCAGACGAATACCAGAAGATCCAGCAGCAGCTGGGCCGGGATCCCAACCCCAACGAGCTGGCCATGTTTGGGGTGATGTGGTCAGAGCACTGCTGCTACAAAAACTCCCGCCCTCTGCTGAAAAACTTTCCCACCACGGGCGAGCGGGTGGTGGTGGGGCCGGGGGAAAATGCCGGGGTGGTGGATTTGGGGGAGGGGGATTGGCTGGCTTTTAAGATCGAGTCCCACAACCATCCTTCAGCGGTGGAGCCCTTTCAGGGGGCGGCCACAGGTGTGGGAGGGATCCTGCGGGATATCTTTACCCTGGGCGCCCGTCCCATTGCCCTCCTCAACTCGCTGCGCTTTGGGCCGCTGACCGATCCCCGCAACCGCCGCTTGATGGCCAGGGTGGTGGAGGGCATTGCCCACTACGGCAACTGTGTTGGGGTGCCCACCGTAGGCGGCGAGGTGGCCGTGGATCCCTGCTACACGGGCAATCCTCTGGTGAACGTGATGGCCTTGGGGCTGCTGGAGACCCCTACGGTTGTCAAATCTGCAGCCCAAGGGGTGGGAAATCCCGTTTTGTATGTAGGCTCCACTACAGGGCGGGATGGGATCCGCGGGGCCAGCTTTGCCAGCGCCGTTCGCATCAGCGGGACGGAGTCCTCACTTGGGGAGCACTCCCAACGGGATCTGCCGGCGGTGCAGGTGGGGGATCCCTTCCTGGGCAAATGTCTCATCGAGGCCTGTCTGGAGGCCTTTGCCACAGGAGCTGTGGTGGCTGCCCAGGATATGGGGGCAGCCGGGATCACCTGCTCCACCGCGGAGATGGCCGCCAAGGGAGGGGTGGGGATCCGCTTTGACCTCGACCGAGTGCCGGCGCGGGAAAGCGGCATGGCTGCCTGGGAATACCTGCTCTCGGAATCCCAGGAGCGGATGCTGCTGGTGGTGCAAAAAGGCCGCGAGGCGGAGGTGATGGAGATCTTCCACCGCTGGGGTTTGCAAGCTAGTGTGGCCGGGGAAGTCATTGCCGAGCCGCTGGTGGAGATCTGGCACCAGGGATCCTGCGTGGTGCAGGTGCCGGTGCGGGCTTTGGCCGAAGACACCCCCGTCTATGTCCGTCCGGTGTTGCTAGAGCCGCCAGCCTACGTGCAGGCAGCGTGGCAATGGGATCCCGCCACTCTACCCCCTTGTGATTGCCAAGGGATCCACCTCGCTCAGGCAACGCTGGCATGGAAAGAGGTGCTGCTGCAGCTTTTGGCCAGCCCCACCCTGGCCAGCAAAGCCTGGATCTATCGCCAATACGACCACCAGGTGCAAAACAACACCGTCCTTTGGCCGGGCCAGGGAGATGCGGCGGTTATCCGCATCCGTTCCCAAAAGTTTGGTGTGGGCGAGGTGCCGCCCCTGCGAGCTTCCCGCAAGGCCATCGCTGCCACCCTGGATGGCAATGGCCGCTGGGTGTATTTGGATCCCTACGAGGGGGCCAAGGCAGCCGTGGCAGAAGCGGCCCGCAATCTTTCCTGTGTGGGGGCGGATCCCTTGGCCGTGACCGATAACCTCAATTTCGGCAACCCGGAAAACCCGGTGGTGTACTGGCAGTTGGCCCTGGCCTGTCAGGGGATTGGGGAGGCCTGTCGGGCCCTAGGTACACCGGTAACGGGGGGGAACGTTTCCCTCTACAACGAAACCCTTACCCCCACTGGGTCCCAAGCCATTTACCCCACCCCTGTCATTGGCATGGTGGGTCTGGTTCCCGATTTGCAATTTATCTGTGGCCAAGGGTGGCAGCAGGCAGGGGATCTCATTTACCTGCTGGGATCCCAGGCCCCCGTTAGCTTGGGGGGCAGCGAGTATTTGGCGGTCATCCACCAGCAAGTTACGGGCCGGCCCGCGCCAGTGGATCTGGAATTGGAAAAGCGGGTGCAAGCTGCCTGTCGCCATGGAATCCGCCAGGGCTGGGTGCGCTCTGCCCACGACTGCAGCGAGGGGGGATTGGCTGTGGCTTTGGCAGAAGCCTGCTTGAGCGGAGGCCGCGGCGCAACCCTCTCCCTGGCTCCTGGATCCTTGCGCTGGGATCAGGCCCTGTTTGGCGAGGGATCCAGCCGCATCCTGGTTTCTGTGGATCCGGCCCAGCGCTCTGCTTGGGAAGCCTACTTAGAAGCGCAGCTTGCCGGCCAGTGGCAGCTTTTGGGAGAGGTGGGATCCCCTGCGGATCCCCTGCTCTTAAGGACGGCAGAAGAGGATCCCTTACTGGTGGTGTCTTTGGCAGCCATGCAGGCCGCCTACCACGGTGCCTTTTCGGACTAGCTGAGCCTCGGTTGGGAAACCGTTTTCTGCGCCCAGCTCCCTTCTCCCTTGGGGAGAGGGGCCAGAGGTTGGAGAGGAAAACATCCTTAGGGGGATTTTTCCTCACACAAATTGGCCTGGATCACCTCTCGATATTGGGATTTGGGCTTAACGCCGACCAACTGGGCCACCAGGGCCTTGTCTTTGAAAAACTGCACCGTTGGGGTGCCCGTCACCCCCCCTGCCTCTGCAATCTCCGGATCTTTCTCGATGTCGATCTCCACCACGTGCAGCTTGTCCGAGAACTCGTCGATGATTTTGTTCAAGATCGGCTTGAGGGCATGACAAGGGGCACAGGTGGGGGCAGTGTACTTGACCATGAGCAGGCGATCGCTTTCGTGGTAGAGTCGCCGCAGGGCATAGCTCCCCTCATGGCAAGTCTTGCTGAAGTCTAAGTCATCCTGTCCATTCTCCTCAAAGCTGGCCTCCTCAACAGCAGGATCCCCAGCAGACTCTGCCTCAGAAGCAGCGGCAGGGCTGGGTTCAGGAGGACTCTGGGCAAGGACATGGTACTCTTGGGCCAAGCCGTGTTCGGAGAGCCAACGCTCCGCCAACATCGCTGCCATACAGCCGGTACCGGCGGCGGTGATGGCCTGACGAAACTCGTGATCCTGCACGTCGCCGGCGGCAAACACCCCCTCCACACTGGTGGCCACGGATCCCGGGCGGGTGACGATGTAGCCGACTTCATCCAGTTCCAGTTGTCCTTTGAACAAGTCGGTGTTGGGCTTGTGGCCAATGGCATAAAATAGGCCACCCACTGACATCTCGCGTATTTCGCCGGTTTGGTTGTGGCGCACTTTCACCCCGGTCAGACGCAGACCATCCCCCACCACTTCCACCGCTTCGCTGTGCCAGTGCACGGTAATCTTGGGATTGTTGAGAACACGATCCTGCATGGCCTTGCTGGCCCGCATTTTGTCGCTGCGCACCAGCATATGCACATGGGATCCAAACTTGGTCAGGTAGGTGGCCTCCTCACAGGCAGTATCGCCGCCGCCGATCACCACCAATTCCACCCCTCTGAACATGGGCATAGCCCCATCGCAGACAGCACAAGCTGACATGCCCCGGTTCCAGTAGGTCTCCTCCCCCGGCAGGTGTAGGCGCTTGGCTGTGGCCCCGGTGGCGATGATCAGGCTGTGGGTGCGCAATTCCCGCTCGTCAGAACGGACGACAAAGGGCCGCTGGCTTAAATCCACAAAGGTGACATCTTCGGTGTAAAGTTCTGCCCCCCACCGCTGCGCTTGAGCCCGCATGTTCTTCATCAGTTGGGGGCCGGTGATGCCCTCGGGAAAGCCCGGAAAGTTCTCCACCTCGGTGGTGGTCATCAGTTGCCCGCCAGGGATCCCGCCCGCCTGGAACCCCTCGAACACGACCGGCTTCAGGTTGGCACGCCCAGCGTAAATGGCTGCTGTAAACCCAGCAGGGCCGGAGCCGATGATCACCACATTCTCAACCCGATTTTGCTCTGCCATCCGATGTCTCTCCTTCTGCAACAGGACTAAAAGCCAAACTCATAACGACTACGCTTTAGCTTAACACCCTTTGGCAAACCGGGCGAGCTGGGGGCCTGCTGATCCTAATTTTCGCTCGCCTCAGGCAACCGGGGCAGGGTTTTGCCCGCCCCATCCGGTTATTTCTGCCCAGAGGTTGGCAGGGTGGCGGCCATTGCTCAAGTTCTGGATCCCCAACACCCCATCTGGATTGACCAAAACCAACAGGGAAAGGGGAGCGACTCCGATGAGCGAAAAAGCGGTGTCCGAGATAGCCAGCAAGTGGGTCAGAAGGCCAGGCTCAAAGCAATTTTGTATCAGAAACTACAAAATGCCCGTGTTGGCCTTTCTAGGATGAGTGAGCGTTTTTGGCCTGTCTGGGTCGAAGCGTGGGGATCACCTGCTGGGATCCCATTTGTTTCAGCCACAGTTCCCCCAGTCTTAACCGCAACCCAATCAGGAGAGAGTAATGGCATCCACGCCCCAAGAAGTGCTTCAGATGATCCAGGACAACAACGTCCAGATAGTGGATCTCAAGTTTGTGGATATCTTTGGCACCTGGCAGCATGTTTCCTTCCACACCTCGATGATCAAGGAAGAAACCTTCACCGAGGGGCTTCCCTTTGACGGATCCAGTATCCGGGGCTGGAAAGCGATCAACGAGTCGGACATGTACATGGTGCCGGATCCCAAGACGGCTTGGATCGATCCCTTTCTGGAGGTGCCCACCCTCAGCATAACTTGCAGCATTGTTGAGCCGCGCACCGGCCAGCCTTATAGCCGTTGTCCCCGCAGCCTTGCCGCCCGTGCCGTTGCCTATCTGCAATCGACGGGCATTGCCGATACCGCCTACTTCGGGCCGGAGGCAGAGTTTTTCATCTTTGAGGATGTTCGTTTCGACCAAACCCAAAACTCGGCCTACTACTTCGTGGATTCCATCGAAGGTCGCTGGAACTCGGGCCGCGAGGAGAAAGGCGGCAACCTGGGCTACAAGCCTCGCTACAAAGAGGGCTATTTCCCGGCCCCGCCCACCGATGCCCATCAAAACATCCGCACCGAGATGCTGCTGACCATGGGCAAGTTGGGGGTGCCCATCGAGAAGCATCACCACGAGGTGGCTACCGGCGGGCAAGGGGAGCTGGGCTATCGCTTTGCCGATCTGATCACGGCTGCCGACTACATGATGGTTTACAAATACGTGATCCGGAACGTGGCCCGCAAGCACGGCAAAACCGTCACCTTCATGCCCAAGCCCCTATTTAACGACAACGGCACTGGCATGCACACCCACCAGTCCCTCTGGAAGGATGGCCAGCCCCTGTTCTACAGCGAAGGCACCTATGCCAACCTGAGCGAGACAGCTCTCTACTACATCGGTGGCCTGCTCAAGCATGCCCCGGCAATCCTGGCCTTCACCAACCCCACCACCAACTCCTACAAGCGCTTGGTGCCCGGCTTCGAGGCGCCGGTGAACCTGGCTTACTCCCAGGGCAACCGTTCCGCTGCCATTCGCATTCCGGTGACCGGCAACAATCCCAAGGCCAAGCGTCTGGAGTTCCGCTGCCCGGATGCCACCTGCAACCCCTACATCGCCTTTTCGGCCATGCTGATGGCTGGCCTGGACGGGATCAAGAATAAGATCCATCCCGGCGAGCCCTTGGACAAAGATATCTACGATCTGGAGCCGGAAGAGCTGGCCAAGATCCCTTCCACGCCTGGATCCCTGCTGGATGCCCTGGAAAACCTGCAGAAGGATCATGCCTTCTTGCTAGAGGGCGGTGTCTTTACTGAGGATCTGATCCAGACCTATATCGAGTACAAGATCGACAACGAGATCAACCCCATCAATCTGCGGCCTCACCCCTACGAGTTCGCCCTTTACTTCGACGCCTAAGCGGTGTGGCCGATTCTGCAGCGGGATCCCTGATGGGATCCCGTTTTTTTCCGAGGAAATAGCACCCCTCAATTGTGGATCCCTTGAGCAACTTGGCTGCTTTTGGTCAACAGCACCTCGTGCCAACGATCCCGCGCTGCCCATCGACCCAACAAAACTCGCCGCAAAAAGGGATCCCCAGCCGGGATCCCTTCTCGCTGAGCTCATGCCAGAGCATCAACAGTTACGGGCAGATCAGCTCATGCTGACACGGCTACGGTCGTAGTTGAGCCGAAAGGTGGGATGCACTTTTCCTTGAATGCGGTTCCAGAAGTTGCGCACGTTGACATGCAGGCCAATCTGCTCTGTACCGCGGAGCAGCATGGATTGCTGGCGAATCCGAATCAAGCGTTGATGGCTCATCATCAAGCGGCGAGACAGCTCATCCAAGACATGAGAACGGCCATTGGCAGCCACCGGGGCAGATGCCTCTGCCGTCTGAACGGGTTGAGCCGGCCCTTCGGCCGCCTTGAGATGATGAGCAACACCCCGATAGAGCAGGTCAAGGTTGGTGGGCAAAACCACCGGCTTGCTCAGGTGGCGGAACCGCCAGTCCAGCCCCCGGTAACGACCCCCCACTTTGCCGGGAGAAACCGCTGCAGTTGCAGAAGAGGGGGTGTAATCGACGCCACGGTAAAAGAGTGCCATGATCTTCGCCTCCAATGAGTTGAGTTTTCATCCGTTCGCCTTCTCCTGAGAGACAAGAGAAGCCACACGGTTACCAGAAGAGTTGAGGCGCGTTCCTTCGGGATATCTCCCTACTTCCGTCCTCTGGCCGTGATGTCGCTCTACCTACATTAACGAGCCGCCCAGCACGCGAGAGGATGAACGATTTCTATCTACATTCTGTATTATAAGCTACGGTTTTGAGGTATTGCCAGCAAGTTTTAACAAAAATTTCCACTGAGTTTCTGGCCAGCTTCCTCTAATCGGGACTAGTCAGCCGGGATCCCTGGGGGAAGTAAGGTGCAGGGCTTGGGGCCAGGTTCTCCACTCTGTCCGAGATGCCAGAGGAAGCATTATCGTGGAAGAATCCTCAGGATTGGCTACAAAAGTTCACATTCCTTGGTGGGTGCCCTGTGCAGGAAGACTTTCGTCTGATTTTGGACATTGTGACGGTATTGGCGGCAGCGGCAGCAGGTGGATTCTTGGCTTCGCTGCTGAGGCAGCCGGTGTTGCTCGGCTACTTACTGGCCGGGATCTTGGTGGGGCCCACCGGGCTGGGGTGGATCAAAGAGTTGGTTCAGGTGGAAACCCTGGCTCAATTTGGGGTGACCTTTTTGCTGTTCACCTTGGGGGTGGAGTTTTCCCTGAAAGAATTGCGCAAAGTGCGGGGGATCGCCGTTGGCGGAGGCATTTTGCAAATCAGCCTGACGATTTTGATCACGGCGGTGCTGGCGGTGGTCAGCGGCTGGTTGACGCCGGTGCAAGGGATCTTTTTAGGGGCCGTACTCTCCTTGTCTTCCACGGCGGTGGTGCTCAAAAGCCTCACCGAGACCAACCAGATGGACACTCCCCAAGCCCAAGCCATGTTGGGGATCCTGATTGTGCAGGACTTGGCAGTGGGGCTGATGCTGGCGGTGTTGCCGGCTTTGGATTGTCCCTTGCCGGAGCTGGCGGGATCCCTGGCCAGGGCCTTGGCAGAAATCGGCTTGGTGGGGCTGGGGGCGGTGGTAGGCGGGATTTGGCTGGTTCCCGGTTTCCTGCGTCTGCTGGCTCAGCAGGAGAGCAAAGAGGTGTTTCTGCTGGGGGTGATCAGCCTCTGCGTGGGGATTGCCCTGTTGACGGAGCGGCTGGGCATTTCCAGCGAGATTGGGGCCTTCATTGCCGGGCTGATGATCTCGGAGGTGGAATACGCCGACCAAACCCTGGACTATGTGGAGCCTTTGCGGGATGTGTTTGCCGCTCTCTTTTTTGCGGCCATCGGCATGCTCATCGATCCCAGCTTTATCCTCGGCCATCTGTTGCTGATCCTGGGGCTGGTGGGGCTGGTGATGGTGGGCAAGTTTTGCATCGTGGCTCCTTTGGCGCGGCTGTTTGGCTACGCTCTGCCGGCAGCGGTGGTGGTGGGGCTGGGCTTATCGCAAATCGGCGAATTTTCCTTTGTGCTGGCCAGCGAGGGGCAGGCGTTGGGGTTGGTGTCGCGACAGATCTATTTGTTGATTGTCAGCACTACAGCCGTTACCCTTCTGCTCACCCCCTTTCTGCTGAGGGGCGCTCCTCGACTGTTTTCCGGGCTACACGGGATCCCCTTCTTGGCCCGTTGGTTGGAATTGGGCGAGCGGCCTCGTGCTCTGGCCCCTGAGGCTCCTCAACAGGGGCATGTGGTGGTGTGCGGCTATGGGCAGGTGGGGCAAGATATTGTGCGCATTCTGGAAGCCCGTCGTCACCCCCTCTTGGTTATCGATCAGTCAGAACGGGTGATCCAACACCTGCGTTCCCGTGGGATCCCTTACTTGTATGGGAATGCCGCCAGCGCCTTGGTGCTGGAGAAAGCTTGCCTGCCCCAGGCCCGCGCTCTGGTCATTGCCCTGCCGGATCGCATGAGCATCCGCCTCTGCCTAAAACGAGCTCTGGAGTTGGCGCCGCGATTGGATGTGGTGGTGCGAGCTACCGACAAGGAAGACATCGAACAGCTCTATCAGTTGGGGGCCAGAGAAGTTGTCCATCCCGAATTCGAGGCCAGCTTGGGTCTGTGCAGCCATGTGTTGCTGGAATTGGGAGAACCCCCAGACATCATTCAGCAGGAGATCCTGGCCATTCGCAGCAGCCACTACCGCGATCTGCGCCCTCTCCACCCCAGTTGCCTGATCCCTGCCCCCCTCAGTTGGCTAACGCAGCAGGCCCAACCCCTATCCCCAGAAAGCCCTGCCAACAGTAGCCATGACAGCAGCCCGGCAGAATCTTCCTCGGCGTGGTGGGAACGCTGGCAGCGGCCCGTTCAGCCGGAATGGGCAGGGATCCCTGGCTCTGCCGATTGACGCACCACCCCTGCTACACGCGAAGCACTCCAACGGATTTGGGTAGGGAGTCTCCCTTGTTTTGGATCCCCGTTCAAGTTATCCTGGGAGCTGTATCAACGGTTTGTTGACAGGTTTACCGTAGATTAGCCGCGAGTTTAACTGCCCTCACCCTCTCAAGAAGACTCAGCCGGCAACCGATCCAGCAACTTCTCAGGCAAACCACTAGCTAGGCAGAACCTATGGGTATCACCATCGAAGGGGTATCGAAGCGTTTTGGCGAGTTTCAGGCCCTTCACCCCACCGATCTCACCATTCCTACGGGATCCCTGGTGGCCTTGTTGGGGCCGTCGGGTTCTGGCAAATCCACCCTGCTGCGTCTCATTGCCGGCCTAGAAAAGCCGGATACGGGGCGGATTTTCCTCACCGGGCGGGATGCTACCCATGCCAGCGTTCAAGAGCGCAACATTGGTTTTGTCTTTCAGCACTATGCCCTGTTCAAGCACATGACGGTGCGGCAGAACATCGCCTTTGGCTTGGAGATCCGCAAGGCTTCACGGGCCGAGATCCGGGCGCGAGTGGATGAGCTGTTGGAGCTGGTGCAGCTATCGGGGTTCGGGGATCGCTACCCCTCTCAACTCTCTGGGGGGCAGCGGCAGCGGGTGGCCCTAGCCCGCGCTTTGGCGGTGGAGCCGCAGGTGTTGCTGTTGGATGAGCCCTTTGGGGCCCTGGATGCCAAAGTCCGCAAAGAGCTGCGCAAGTGGTTGCGGCGCCTGCACGATGAGGTGCATGTGACAACGGTATTTGTAACCCATGATCAAGAGGAAGCCATGGAGGTGGCGGATCAGATCGTGGTGATGAACGAGGGGCGGATCGAACAGGTGGGATCCCCGGCAGAAATCTATGACCATCCAGCTACACCCTTCGTGATGAGCTTTGTCGGCCCAGTCAACGAGCTTTCTCCCCGTTCCCAACTCTCCTGCCAGCTTCCCGAGGTGCAGACCGGCCCGCATCAGCTTTTTTTGCGCCCCCACGATGTGCAGATTGAAGTTAACCCCAGTAGCAGCGGCGTCTCTGCTTGGGTGAAAGAGATCATTCACCTGGGGCGGGAGATTCAGGCAGAGCTGGTTCTGAGCGACGGCGGATCCCTGTGGGCCCATCTCAGCCGCGAGCAATATGCCAACCAACCCCTGCAGGTGGGGCAGCAGGTCTATGTGCGCCCCAAGGTGGTGAAAGCCTTTCCCGTCAAAAAAAACGACAAAAAAACCGAAATGACCGCAATGCCGGTGGGAGCTTGAGAAGCGTTGCTGCAGGCTTTGTCTCAACTGTCTTGGCCGTGGCGGCTGACCCTGGGCTATCTCTTCTTGATGTTGGTTCTGCCGCTGGCTGCCTTGATCGCCAAGTCCAGCACTGTGGGCTGGGCAGAGTTTTGGCGGATCGCGACGGATCCCGTGGCTCTCTCCGCCTATGAAGTTACTTTTGTAACCGCGTTGCTGGCGGCTCTGATCAACGGCGTGATGGGCACTTTGACCGCTTGGGTGTTGGTGCGCTACGCCTTCCCCGGCAAAAAGCTCCTAGAGGGGTTGATCGATCTGCCCTTTGCTCTGCCGACTGCGGTAGCCGGCCTCACCTTGGCGACGGTTTACAGCAGCAACGGCTGGGTGGGATCCCTTTTGGCCCCCTTGGGGATCCGCATCTCCTTTACCCGCTTGGGGGTGGGTGTGGCGATGCTGTTTATTTCTTTTCCTTTTGTGGTGCGGACGGTGCAGCCGGTGTTGCAGGAGCTGGAGAAAGATGTAGAAGAGGCAGCCTGGAGTTTGGGGGCTTCCCGCTTTCAGACCTTCCGACGGGTGGTGCTGCCCCAGATTCTGCCGGCAGTGCTCACCGGGGTGGCCCTGGGGTTTTCCCGCGCCGTTGGGGAATACGGCTCTGTGGTGATCATTGCTTCCAGCATTCCCTTTCGGGATTTGATCGCGGCGGTGCTGGTGATTCAGCGGCTGGAACAACACGACTATGCCGGGGCAACGGTGATCGGAACGGTGATGTTGGGGATCTCTTTCCTGTCGCTGGTGGTAATTAATCTTCTGCAAGCCTGGGGAAGCCGCCATGAAACCTGACGAGGTAGCAGGTGTCAAACCGAAGCCCTCAACATGGCTGTCGGGCCTGTTGATCGGGATCGTCGGGCTCTACATCGCGCTGCTGCTCGGGATCCCGGTGGTGAACATCTTCTATCAGGCGTTTCGAGAAGGGATCCCAGCCTTTCTCCATCGCCTGACGGAGCGGGAGTTGCTCAGTGCCCTGCGGTTGACGGTGCTGACGGCGCTGGTCGTTGTGCCCCTCAATACCTTTTTCGGCCTCTGTGCCGCCTTGGCCATTGCTCATCGGCGTTTTCCGGGGCGGGCGCTGCTGCTGAGCCTGATCGATCTGCCCTTTTCCATTTCCCCGGTGGTGGCTGGCCTAATGCTGGTGCTCATCTTCGGGCGTCAGGGTTGGCTGGGATCCTGGAGGGTTATCTTTGCATTTCCGGGCATTGTGTTGGCAACGGCTTTCATCACCCTTCCTTTTGTGGCGCGGGAAGTGTTGCCGGTGTTGGAGGAGGCAGGCACCGACCAGGAAGAAGCCGCCAAAACGCTGGGGGCAACCCCCTGGCAGATCTTTTGGAGAATCACCCTGCCCAACATCCGCTGGGGCCTTTTGTACGGCGTCATCTTGACCAATGCCCGCGCCATGGGGGAGTTCGGCGCTGTGGCCGTGGTCTCCGGCAACATCATCGGGCGCACCCAAACCCTGCCCCTGTTCGTGGAAGATGCCTATCGCAGTTACGCCACTGCCTCAGCCTATGCGGCGGCGGTGGTGCTCTCCTTGCTGGCGGTGGTAACCCTAGTGGCTAGGGAGTTCCTTGAGCGGGGATCCCATTCCCGCCGAGTCTTTTGACGGTTGGGTTGGGGCTAGGCAGGCTCGGTGAGGATCTCCGGCAGACAAACCTTAGTGCCCCCCAGGCCGCAGTAGCCGCGCGGATTCTTGGCCAGATATTGCTGGTGGTAGTCTTCGGCGTAGTAAAACTCAGGCGCGTCTAAGATCTCGGTGGTGATCTGGCCGTAGCCGTGGGCGGTCAGGGCCTGCTGATAGAGATCGCGGGTTTTTTCCGCCAGCTCCCGCTGCGCCGGAGAATACACATAGATGCCGGAGCGGTATTGGGTGCCCACGTCATTGCCCTGGCGCATCCCCTGGGTAGGGTCGTGATTTTCCCAAAACACCTTCAGCAGTTGGGCATAGCTGACCTGAGCCGGGTCGTAAACCACCCGCACCACTTCGTTGTGGCCGGTCAGGCCAGTACAGACCTCTTCGTAGGTGGGGTTGGGGGTAAACCCGCCGGCATAGCCCACCGCTGTGCTGAACACCCCTGGCACCTGCCAAAACTTGCGCTCTGCCCCCCAGAAGCAGCCCATGCCGAACATGGCCAGCTCCATGCCCTCGGGAAAAGGCGGCTGCAGCGGATTGCCGTTGACAAAATGCCGATTCACGATCACCATCGGCTCGGCCCGGCCCGGCAAGGCTTCTTCCGGTTTGGGCAGGGACAGTTTCTTGCCAAGTTTGCCAAAGCCAAAGAGCACCATAGGGACAGCCCGATACATTCGTTAACAGTTACCAGCCTAGCTCAGTTGGCTCCTCATGTCCCGGAAAAATCCTCACATTGGGTCAGCTCACCGATTCAAAAGCCCCCAGCCGCTTGGCCACTAGCAGATAGACGGTCATGATCCCCATCGGCACAACCGTGAAGGCTGCCGCCAAGGGAATGTTGCCAGAGGTGCCCTGAAAGGCGAGAACTGCCTGCCCGATGAAATAGCTGGAATTGCCCAGAGAATAAGGCACCACAAAATCTCCTAGCGTTAAGGAAAAGGTGAAGACCGACCCGGCCAGGATCCCTGGCAACGCGAGGGGGAGAATAACATGGCGGAATGTTTGCCAACCCTGAGCCCCCAAATCTGCAGAAGCCTCAATTAAGCTATCGGGCACTCGCTCCAAAGCCGCCTGAATCGGCAGAATCATGTAGGGCAGCCAAACATAGAGAAACACCAAGAAAATACCCAAGTTGGATACGGCCAGCGATGGCCCACCGATCCCGGGCAACTGCAAAATCTTTTCCACCCATCCCTGTAGGCCCACATGGGCGAGTAGGTAGGTGAGGATCCCTTCTTTAGCCAAGATCAACTTCCAGGCATAAACCCGAATCAAATAACTAGACCAAAGCGGTAGGAGCACCAACAAATACAAAAAGCCCTTCCAGCGAGGAGAGGCCAGTCTGACCATGGTATAAGCCAGAGGAAAAGCCAACACAATGGCAGCCAAAGTGACTGCCAAAGCCATAGTCAAGCTGCGGACAAAGATATCCACATTGGCCGGAGTGAGCAGCTCTCGATAGGTGGCCAAAGTCAACTTTCTCAGGATCAGGCCGGTAAAGGGATCCAGATGATAAAAACTTTGCAGCAGCAGCGCCAGCAGCGGCCCCAAGTAAAAGACCAGCAACCAAATGAGAGGTGGCCCCAACAGAATGGCAAGGGTGAGCGTCGGGTGACGATAGAGGAATCCAAACAGATCGGGTTTATCGGTTATCTGAGTTGTTTTGGTCATGGCCAGGCAGGCATGAAGATCAGCTTTTCATTCCCTCTTTTTGGTGTTATTGGAATTGTAGGTCGACGAGCCAATAGAATTCAACAGAATTGGGATTGAGAAAGTGCGAACAGGCAAGAGGGATTGGCTTGTCTACACCTGCCGGCGGGTATCCTTTGAGGGAAAACGGCAATCAGAAGATGCCGGTATCTTGGCGGGAAGTGGAGGGCCATCGTAGACAGGGATCCTTTGAACCTTTTGGGGGCATTGGGAGTCAGACAAAGCAAGGTTGAGAACAAGGGAGCGTCCTCTCGTGCAGGCGGCAAAGGATACATCCGATTGGGAGCTGATCCAGCGCTGCCTCAACGGCGACAGCCAGAGCTTTCGCCAACTCTACCGCAAATACCAGCAGTCGGTACGGAATATCCTCTATCCCTTGTGTGGAGCCGATCTTTTGGATGACCTGGTACAGGAAGTGTTTATTCGTGCCTGGAAAGGGTTGCCTCGGTTTCGCGGCTCGGCCCAGTTTTCCACTTGGCTGTATCGCATCTGCTGGAATGTGGCCTCAGATCAGCGACGGCGCTGCGCCCGGCAACACTCCCAAACCCAAAACCTGGCCCTCGGATCGGATATCGCTCACCCTGGCCCCGACCTGATGCACTTGCACTACCAACAGGCTCTACAGCAAAGCATGGCTCAGCTCAGCCCCGAACACAGAATGGTTGTAAACTACCCGACCCTGACTGCTTCGCAGTACAGGGCGGGCTTTCGGTAGCCCTGCAGTTGGCAAGCCAACCACGAACCTCTAGGCTGGTTCACAGCAGCCCCCAAAAGCGCAATTACATTCGCACCATTCAAATCCGCATCCCCTTCCCATCCACAGTGTCCACACTTAAACTTCTTTCCACTGCGGTAGGATTGCGCAGGGTCGGGATGAATGTGCAAACACCGGTGGCAGGTCTGCGACGTGTAGGCAGGCGGAACAAGAATCAGAGCAACCCCTGCACGCAGAGCCTTGTACTCCAAAAATTGACGGAGTTGATAAAACGCCCAACTGTTGGCCCTGCGCCGTTCGGCTTTGCTGCGTGGCTGTTGATTGACCCTTTCCCGTTCGCGCCAGCGGGACGGAGTCCTTATCCCTGTCAAGTCTTCCAGAGCAATAGCGCTGTTGGTAGCTTTTGCCCTAGAGACAATAGCTTTGGAGATGCGATGATTGACCCACACTTGAAAGCGTCTCTCCTTGCCAGACAGCCGTTGCAACAGTTGACGGCATCTGCGCCGCGAACTGCGTGTGCCCTTACTGGCTTTGCGTTGGAGTGCCGCCCTCAACCGGGAGTAGTGGTCTCGTACCTTGTTTAACTGCTGTCCATTCCAGTTGTCCCCCTCTGACGTATGGGCAATATCCGTCCTTCCAAAATCCACGCCTAGCACTCTATCCGTGCCTTGCGGTGGGGATGGCTCCGTTTCCACACAGATCTGAATAGAGTAGGAGCCGTCTTTACGCTTGACCAGAGTGGCGGATTTGGGATTGGAGCCCGCCAGCCGTTCTCTCTGGTAGTGGCCAATCGCCAGCTCAAAGCGCTCTCGACCCTCCACCGTGGTCAGCGACACCGTCCAGTCTTTCTCGCGAAACGAAAAGATACGGGCATCGTAGGTCGCAAAGCCTCTCTTGAACGCTTTGACCGGACGGTTTTTCTGTCGGGCAACTTTACGGGCACCGGCCAGCCGTCTGCAGACCTGCTGAGCCAAGTTACTGGACAAGCCAAACCGAGCGCGAATCTGGTAATAGCAAAGGGACTGGAGTTTGACTGCGTTGACTACTTTTTCTGGTGTGTTTTGGTTGACCCAGTTCAACGCCTGCACAAAGGCATCCATTGTCGCATCCAACTTTGCGGCTTGCGACTGGGACACCTTGAGCTTGCAGGATACGGTCAGGACTTGGGTCATGGTTCTATCATAACTTCCGCATTCCTCCCGACACTGACCCTACGGGTACAGTGCGGGGCTCCTGCGATTTCTAGCTGAAAATTCTCGAAGAGGCCGCTCCATTTTAATTGGATGGCTGGTTGGTATGAGCTGTTATGGTCATTTAAACAGGAATGAAACATTTCCGCCTGGCTCCCCTCTTCCTCTGAGAGAAGGGGTGAAGGCAGTGGCAGGGAGCGTTTGGGGAGTGTCTCAACCTAGCTTGAAATGACTATAACAAGGCGCTTAAATATCCAGGGCAACAATGACAGGGGCATGATCGCTGGGTTTTTCGGCCCGCCGTGGCTCAACATCGATCCAGCAAGCGGTGGCTTTCTCCTGTAGCTCACGAGACAGATAATGATGATCAATGCGCCAGCCGCGATTCCTTTGAAACCCCCCTGAGCGATAGTCCCACCAGCTAAAATGGCCGGGATCTGGGGTGAACCTGCGAAACGCATCTTCAAACCCTAAAGCCAGGATCTCCCGCAGGGCTTGTCGCTCCGGTTCGGAAGCCATGATTTCTCCCGCTTTTTGGGGATCATAAATATCCCGATCTTCCAGGGCAATGTTAAAGTCCCCGCAGAGCAGGATGGGATCCCCTTGGCTCAGGGCAACGGCGAGGTAATCCTTCAGCGTGGCTAGCCAGCGCAATTTGTAGGCATATTTTTCCGATCCCACCTCAGCACCGTTGGGCACATAAAGGTTGAGAATACGGATCCCGCGGTAGATGGCGCTCATCAGCCGCTTTTGCTCGTCCAAATCTGCCGCCGCAGGCAGCAGCGCACCAAACCCCCGTTCTACTTTTTCCGGGGGATCCCGGCTGATCAGAGCCACACCGTTGTAGGACTTTTGCCCGTAGACCTCCACATGAAAGCCCCGCTCCTGAAAGGCCGCCCGGGGAAAGTCTTCATCCACCACCTTAGTCTCCTGCAGGCAGAGCACATCCAGGGATCCCTGGCTGTCCAGCCAAGCCAAAACCTGAGGCAGCCGGGTGCGAATGGAGTTGACATTCCAGGTAGCCACTTGCATGAGGGATCCCGCTCACTCCACCAAGGTTCTTCCTCGGATTTGGGCCAGCCGCTCCGCATCCAGCACCTCCCCCTCGGTGTAGTAGCCGGCAGCTTTTTTGGCCTCGATCTCCACACGGGCATCCGCCGGGATCAGCTCTTCTGGGATGGGCACCCGCTGCAGAACCTCAATGCCGGAGTTGGTGATGGCTCGATACTTGAGGTCGCTCATGGAAATCAGGCGATCGATTCGGGTTATGCCCAGCCAATGGAGCACATCCGGCATCAACTCCTGAAACCGGATGTCTTGCACCCCTGCCACACACTCGGTACGGGTGAAGTAGGCATCAGCCCGATCCCCTCCTTCCTGGCGCTTGCGGGCGTTGTAGACCAAAAACTTGGTCACCTCCCCCAAGGCGCGGCCTTCTTTGCGCAGGTACACAATCACCCCAGCTCCACCGGCCTGGGCCGTCTTAACGCATTCCTCAATGCCATGCACCAGGTAGGGGCGGCAGGTGCAAATATCCGAGCCAAACACATCGGAACCATTGCATTCGTCGTGAACCCGCACCGCCAGGGGCAAAGCCGGGTCGGTGATGGCGGCCACTTGCCCGATGATGTACACCGTCTGGCCACCGATGGGCGGCAAAAACACCGATAGGTCTGGGCGAGTCACCAATTCTGGAAACATGCCTCCCGTCTGCTCGAAGAGGGTGCGGCGCAGCAGGCTTTCGCTCACCTGCAATCGTTTGGCGATCCCCGGCAGGTACCAGACCGGCTCGATTGCGGCTTTGGTGACCACCAGGCTGCCATTGTCTTTGAGGATCCGGCCATCCACCCGCAACCGCCCTTTGTTGACCGCCTCCTGCAGTTCGGGCATGTGGATGTGGGCCTGGGTAATGGCAATGGTGGGACGAATGTCGTAGCCCTGGGCATAGAGGGGGGCAAAGACTTCTCCCACAACCGCTCCCCAGGGATCCAAAGACACAATCCGGTCTGGATCTCCCCAGCTTGGGTGAGGGCCAATCGACACCACCGGGGCAGTATGGGTTAAATCGGCGCGGTGATCCGCCTGCAAAGAGCCACTGGCCACAGCCAATGCCCGATAGACAGCGTAGGCTCCCGCATGGGTGCCGATGACATTGCGATGGGCAAGATTGGTCAGGCTACCCACCACCGGCCCCCGCTGCAGTGGATCCAAGGCTCCCCAGCGGATCGGCTGGGCTTGCGTCCCATGAGGGGAGGGATGGGAGGTGAGAACAATGTGATGAGGACGGGAGGAAGGTTCGCTCATGGTCCTCAAATGCCTGGAAAATGGAAGAATCTGGAGAAAGCAGAATTATAGGCGATCCCCAGCCGTTTCCAGAGAGCTTGCCCCTTCTTTTGGGGTGCCTAGACAACGATTTTGGCCAAACCCAAGGGGCGGATCCCTGCCGGCGAAACCTCGACCCGATAGGGCAACATCTCTACCCCGACCTGCAGGGCCTCACGAAACAGACGGGCATAGCGGGGATCCCGTTCTTCGCCGGGGGCAAACTCGGTGCAATCGGCGCGATTGATCCAGTACATCAGCAGGGCACGCTGACCCTGTTGGCGCACCGCGATCAAATCTTCCAGGTGTTTTTGGCCGCGAGTGGTCACCGTATCGGGAAACAGCGCGCGGGATCCCTTGGCCCAGGTGGTGTTCTTCACCTCCAGATAGGCCGAGCCAGCGTCTCCTGTCAGCAGAAAGTCGATTTTGCTCTTGCCGCAGGTCACCTCCCGTTGCCGGCGGGAAAATCCTGCCAACTGGGGAAACCACCCTCGCTCCAGCCCCCATTCCACCAGGCGATTGGGCAAGCTGGTGTTGATCCCCACCCATACTCCATCCACCTGGATCATCTCCCAGGTGTAGGCCAGTTTCCGTTTCGGCTCCGGGTGATGGGAGAGGTACACAGGTGCCCCCACCTGACAGACCCCACTCATCGGCCCCGTGTTGGGGCAATGGGCGATGATCTGTTGCCCGTTTTCCAGCTCCACATCGGCCAAAAACCGCTTGTAGCGGCTGCGCAGCACCCCTCTGTGCAAGGGGCTCGAAAAGCGGTAAGGCACCGGCCCATCCCTGCACTCCATCCGCAAAGCCTCTCCTTATCGTAGGTATTTTTTCTTTAGGATTTTGGAAATCTTCTCCGGGGATCGTCTCTCCTGCGCTAGGGTGAATCATGTGTCCCAAGGCTTGGGGCAGCCTTTTACGGCTTTTTCCGACTTCATGGGAATTCTGCAGATCACTCTGGGAAGCAGTAAGATCCCTATCGCACAAGAGAGGCGTCTGCATTAGCTGTAGTCAGTGCTGCCGGAAAGAGCTGTATTGGCGATTAAACCCATTTAACACCTCTTTTTTCTGCCCTTTTGTCAAAACTTGGAGAAGAAAACCCGAATGCTGCGTCTTGATCCTGATCCCGGCTTTCAGCCTGCGGATCCCTTGCAGGACAACCGTGGGCGTGTGGCCATATTCATCGACGGATCCAATCTGTTCTATGCCGCTCTGCAACTGGGCATTGAGATCGACTACACCCGCCTGCTGAAGACGCTGAGTGGTCGGTCGCCCCTTTTGCGCTCTTTTTTCTACACCGGCGTCGATCGCAACAACGAAAAGCAGCAGGGGTTTTTGCTCTGGATGCGCCGCAATGGCTACCGCGTGGTTACCAAAGAGCTAACCCAGTTGCCCGATGGATCCAAGAGAGCCAACCTGGATGTGGAAATTGCCGTGGATATGCTGTCGCTGGTGCGCTGGTATGAGACGGCTGTGCTGGTGAGCGGTGATGGGGACTTGGCCTACGCGGTCAATGCCGTCAGCTACCAAGGGGCGCGAGTGGAGGTGGTTAGCCTGCGTTCCATGACCAGCGATCAACTGATCAACTTGGCGGATCGCTACATCGACCTGGAATCCATCAAAGACCAAATCAAGAAGACCAACCGTCCCTCCTCCGCCTACCTGTACCGACCAGGGTTCACCGCCGATGAGGAGGACGAGGGATAACTTTCCCTCCCCCACAGGGAGAAGGGAAAGCAGAGCAACGGGGGGCTTACTGGGCTTTCCAATTTGAAGGGATCCCTTGCAGCAGGTAAACCGGGTTCAGGGGGGCAAAGCGGGTGCCCTCGGCCAGGACGGCAGAGCGGGAGATCTGAACGTGATCTACTCGAACTTGCCAGCCCCGAGAACGCAGCCATTGCAGGGCTTCACTGCAGGTTTCTAGGGTAGCGAAGTTGGCCACTAAGATCCCTCCAGGCCGCAGGCGGGCTTCCACCACCGGCAGCAGGTCGCGGATCCCTTTGCCGCCGCCGCCCAGCACCACCCGATCTGGGTCGGGCAAGTTGGCCAACACTTGGGGGGCTGCCCCCGGGATCACCTGCAGGTTCTCTGGGCCAAAGCGTTGCCGGTTGCGCCGAATCAGACAGATGCCCATGGCGTTGCGCTCGACAGCATAGACCTGGAGCCGAGAAGAGAGGCGGGCTATTTCGATGGCCACCGAGCCGGTGCCGGCACCGATGTCCCACACCACGCCCTCCTGGGGGAGCTGCAGGGATCCTAAGGTGAGCAGGCGGATGGGCTGCTTGGTGATCAAGCCGGGCTGGTCGGGAAAGGTGTAGAACTGGTCGTCCGGGATCCCGACCAAAGGCCAGCGATGGGGATCTGGCTCCGGTTCTACCCGTCGCAGCACCACCACGTTGGGGTTGGAGAAGGATGAATTCTGACCTTCCTGGAGGGGCACGATCTGCTCTTGAGGGGATCCCAGTTGACTACAGACCCAGGCTTGGTAACGCACCGGCAGCCGCAGGTCGGCAATGAACTGGGCCAAGACGGTCGGTGTATGCTCCGGATCGGTGAGCACCACGATCACAGGGGATCCCTGCTTGAGAACGGCTTCCAACCGCTCCACTCCCCGCCCGTGCAGGCTGAGGATGGTCGCCTCCTGCCAGGGGATCTGCAGGCGGTTCAGGGCCAGCTGCACCGAGCTCACCTGCGGATAGAAGGCCAACCGCTCCGCTGGGAAATACTCCGTCAACAGCCGCCCGATCCCGAAAAAAAGCGGATCCCCGCTGGCCAACAAAACTAGGGATCCCTGAGCCATCTCCTGCTGCAAAAGCGGGATCCAACTTTCCACCGGCCCGGTGAGCGGGATCTTGCGGGCCGGATGATCGGCAAAGTGCCGGAGCAGATGAGGGGCTCCTGCCAAAACCCTGGCTTGGGAAAGGGGGGGGATCCCCCAGGAAGCCACAGAGCCATCCCCCGCTACCCCTACGACCGCAAGCTGAGGTGACCGCCCAGGTGCTGCCGTAGCCATTTAACGTTCGACAGGTGGGTGGTATTGGCGCATGTGATTGAGAAAATCCAGTCGCAGCTCCGCCACTTCCCGTTGCATTTCCCGCATCTCCCGAATAAAGCTGAGTTGAGCCTCGATCAGGCGGCCATCGCGCTCCCGAAATTGCTCCATCATCATGGCTTGCACTTCCCTCAGTTCGGCAAACCCAGCCTGCATATCTCGGCGGCACTCCTGTATGGCCACCTCCAGCTCGTCTCCCCGCTCTTCGTTCTGTCGAATCCGCTCCTGGTTCTGTTGGATCAACGCCCTGATCTCCTGGATTTCGGTCTGGAGTTGGGCTTCCATAGCCTGCCGCTCGGCCCGCATTTCGGCCATCTGGGCCTCAAAGCGCTCAGCCGACCGCTGCTGCTCGGCCCGCATTTCAGCCATCTGAGCCTCAAAGCGCTCGGCAGATCGTTGCTGTTCAGCCCGGATCTCGGAGATTTGGGCTGCAAAGCCCTGCCGCATCTCAACCATCTGAGCCTCAAAGCGCTCAGCCGACCGCTGCTGCTCGGCCCGCATTTCTTGGATTTGTTCTTGTTGTTGCTGAAGGTTGCGAATCAGCCACTCCTCTTGTTCTGGGGTCATGGGAAAGGTGTAAACTACCCGACCCTGACTGCTTCGCAGTACAGGGCGGGCTTAAGGCCTCCGGCCCGCTGGCGCGAACGGTAGCCCTGCAGTTGGCAAGCCA
>NZ_JBSSCS010000027.1:0-40484 GCF_054060015.1 Thermostichus sp. MS-CIW-25 | reverse complement strand
CAGCCGATGAACACGAATCTGTCGCGCTTGAGCCAGTCATCGACGATGTCGAACCATCCTCGCTCCTGACGCACGCGCCCTACCGCTATGGTCATCTGAACTACTCCTTAAAGACATCTAAATGAATGAGGACGTTAATGAAACTACAAAGTCTGCTTCTTCGAAGCAAGAGCGGAGCCTAGGTATAAAGACTCAACCCTCGGGTCTTTTGCCTCAGTTTCTTTGAACGGCTCTTTGGCGAGAACTGCCTGGGAACTTTCCAGTGGGTTAGAATTCCCAGCGCTCCAAGACCCTATCGAGAACCGTTTCCAGGGCTCACGAGGCCCAACAGAGCATTCGAGAGCCACCGGACAAGTTTTACGGCTGTAGGCATTACAATTTAGCCTATGCCGGTAAAGACTTGTAAATTGCTTTCATTATAGAGGTGGATAGCCGGATCTTATCAAGTCCAAGAGAACGCCTGTTTTTCCAGGAGCTAGGTTTGGGTCGCTACACCGCTGGAGTGAAGGCCAGGGCTGGGGATCCGATATCCTGAGAAGGCGATGTATCCCATTTGCGAGGAAGCTGAATCCATGGCTGGCGAGATCTTCACCACTGCTGGACTCTGCATTGTGCTGACCCTGGTGGGCGTGGCACTTGGATATGGGATCCTAAGGGTGACCCAAGGGGGGGCAGAGTGAGGGTTCTCCAAAAGCCCTCCCTTCAGTTGTCGGGGGTTTCTCCCGATCCCGCTCGGCCCTTGTCACAGCCTCGTGTCAATTGGCCACCTGGATGTGAAGTGGGTGACGAAAAGATGATAGGCCCATGAAGATTTGTGTTGTTGGCGCCGGGGCGGTAGGAAGCCATCTGGCCGTTTGCCTGGCCCGGTCGGGCTTCCCTGTCAGTGTTGTGGCGCGTGGAGCTCACCTGCAGGCCATCCGCACCCAAGGTCTAAAGCTGATCCGGCAGGGGGATCCCTCCCAAACCTGGGTAGAGCACTTGACGGCCACCGACGACCCGGCTGCCCTTGGCCCACAGGACTGGCTGATAGTGACGGTCAAGGCCCACAGCTTGCCGCAGCTTGCCCCTTGGCTGGGATCCCTGTGTGGCCCAGACACCCCCATTGTGATCGCCCAGAATGGTATCCCCTGGTGGTACTTCTACCGGCATGGCGGCGAGTTTGAGGGGCATTCCCTGACTTCCGTGGATCCAGAAGGGGTTATCGCTGCCCATCTGCCGATAGAGCGGGTGATCGGCTGTGTGGTGTATATCGCCGTGCAGTTGGCAGAGCCAGGAGTGGTCTTGCACACAGGGGGTGGGCGCTACATTCTGGGGGAGCCGGATGGATCCCTGTCAGGACGGCTGCAGTCCTTGGCCGCCATCTTTGAACAGGCGCAGCTTTCCACCACCCTCACCTCGCAGATTCGGGCCGAGATCTGGCAGAAACTGTGGGGCAACGCTGCCTTCAATCCCATCAGCGCCCTCACCCGGGCTGCTCAAGATGAAATTGCCCAATACCCAACCACCCATGCTCTGGTTCGGTCGGTGATGCGGGAAGTTGAGGCTGTAGCCCAAGCTCTAGGGATCCGGCTGCCGGTCTCTTTGGAAGAGCGGCTAGAAGATGCAGCCCGCGTGGGATCCCATCGCACCTCGATGCTGCAGGATGTTGAGCTGGGGCGACGGACGGAGATCGAGGCCATTGTGGGAGCCATCACCGAGTTGGGGCGTTTGGTGGGGGTGCCCACTCCCCATTTGGATACTCTGTATGCTTGCGTCAAGCTGCTGGAGCGCTCTCTTTAAGGAGCTTTTGCAGGGAGCGGTAGGGTCGCTACCGAACGGCAGAGAAACGATTCGTTTGCTGGATCCCAGGCTCCCCCCTGGGGAAGTGGCTCGAACTCCTAGAATGGCTGTAGCCTCCCACTGAGGAGGAAGCTGGGGGCGGCTGTCCACTTTTCGCCGACTGCACTCAATTGAAATCACAGCATTTGAATTAGCAAATGATGATTGAAAACTCCATCGTGCTCATCACCGGAGCCAGTAGCGGCATTGGGGCCGCTTGTGCCACCCTTTTTGCCCGTTCTGGAGCCCGCCTGATTCTGGTGGCCCGCCGTCAGGATCGGCTGCAGGAACTGGCTGGGGAATTGCAGCAGGCTTACGGCACTCCTTCCTACCTGCTGGCTTTGGATGTGCGGGATGGGGCAGCCGTGCAGCAGGCGCTTCAATCTTTGCCCTCGCCGTGGGCCAACATCGACATCTTGATCAACAATGCCGGTTTAAGTCGTGGCTTGGACAAGCTCCACATGGGGGCCTTGCAAGATTGGGAAGAGATGATCGATACCAACCTCAAGGGGTTGCTCTATGTTACCCGCGCCGTTTTGCCCGGCATGGTGGAGCGAGGTCGAGGCCATGTGGTGAACATCGGCTCCATTGCCGGTCGGCAGACCTACCCAGGTGGCGCTGTGTATTGCGCTTCTAAGGCCGCCGTGCGGGCCATCTCTGAGGGGCTGAAGCTGGATTTACTGGGCACCCCCATTCGCGTCACCGAGATTCAGCCGGGCCTGGTGGAAACCGAGTTCAGCCAAGTGCGCTTCCGTGGGGATCGCGCCCGTGCGGCAGCAGTGTATCAGGGCCTCACCCCCTTGACGGCGATGGATGTGGCTGAAGTGGTGGTGTTTGCGGCAACCCGTCCCCCCCACGTGAACATCAGCGAGATCTTGCTTGTGCCCACCGACCAAGCCAGTACCACCCTCGTACATCGTCGATAAGAGGCCGGCAACCGGGCTTTCGCCTCCACTCTTGCTTCCCTGAGCGACAATGGCAGCAAAGGTGGTGGGAACATGGGACTGGAAGCCGGGATCCTGATCGGGTTGGGAATCGGTTTGCTTTGCACGTTGCTCCTGCTGTGGCAGACTCGGCGCCGTTTCAGATGCGAATTGCAGCGGTTGGGATCCCTGGTGCATCTGGCCATGCCCCTCCACTCCCCGGAACAGATGCTCAGCTTGCTCAGCCGTTATCTTCGCCAACAAGATCTGGATTGGGCCAACCAAAAACAGCAACTGCAAAACTGGCAATACCTGAGTCAGCGGCTCCCTTGGGGATATCTGCGGGTAGACGAAAACAACGTGGTGCTGGAGTGCAATCCTGCCGCCCAGCGCCTGCTGCGCATCAGCCAATGGCAGCCGGGCATCAAGCTCTTGCTGGAATGGGTGCGCTCCTATGAGTTGGATCAGCTCATCGAGGCTACCCGCCGACAGGAGACCGCTGCTCCTGTCCAAAGTCGCGAATGGATTTTCTACCCTTCCGGTGGGGATGGCAAACCGATTCCGCTGCGGGCTTGGGGGTTGCTCCTGCCGCAAGCGCACGTGGCCATTTTTTTAGAAGACCGGCTGGAAGCAAAAATGCTGGCCCAACAGCGGGATCGCTGGGCTTCGGATGTGGCTCACGAGCTGAAAACCCCCCTCACCTCCATTCGCTTGCTGGCCGAAACTTTACAAAGCCGGGTCGATGCCGCTCAAGCAGTCTGGGTGGAACGATTGCTGAATGAGACTCTGCGCCTGAGCCATTTGGTTCAAGACTTGCTCGAACTCAGTGCCCTCAATCTGGGAGCCGCATCCCGCTCTCAGTGGCGCTGGGTGGATCTGGCAAGTCTGGTGCAGGAAGCCTGGCAAAGTTTGGAGCCGTTGGCCAAACCCCGCCACCAGGAACTGCACCTGAGGGGATCGTCCCAGATCTATCTCTGGGGGGATGAGCAACGCCTATACCGCCTCGTTCTCAATCTCTTGGACAACGCCGTCAAGTATGGCAAGCCCGACTCTCCTATCCATGTGATGCTTTCGGAGCAGGGATCCCAGGTGCGGCTAGAGGTGTACGACCACGGCCCCGGCCTGCCAGAAGATCAATTTGAGTTGGTCTTTCAGCCCTTTTACCGCACCGACACTGCGCGGGCCCGCAGCAAAGGCGGAACCGGCCTAGGGCTGGCAATTGTGCGGCAGATTGTCGAGGTTCATGGGGGCACCATCCAATTGCGCAATCACCCACAAACCGGTGGGCTGTGGGTTCAGGTGGAACTGCCCCGGAAGCACTTGGATCCCTTGTGAAGCCTATCCGAAAACGCTCGCGTCAGTGGCCCGCAGCCAGAATCTGGACGAGAATCGCCTAAGATTTCCTTTCTTCAGGGCTGTCCATCTCAGGGGTGATCCCCTAGAATTGGGGTAGGTAATCCTTACAGTTCATCTTAAGCAGGCATTCGGAATGGGCACCGACTATCATTCCGCGGACTTGTTGTCCGAACGGGAGCTGCAGGTCATTGAGTTGATTGCAGCAGGACTGACCAATCAGGACATCGCGGAACGCCTAGAGATCAGCAAGCGCACCGTTGACAATCACATCAGCAATATTTTGAGCAAGACCCGAACGGCAAATCGGGTGGCCTTAGTACGCTGGGCCTTGCAATGGGGAAAGATTTGCCTGGATCAGGTAAACTGCTGCACTTTGGTCGATGACAAAATTGCTTAGTGCCATCCCATTTTGCCGGTCAAGTGTCCAGCAAAGAGTGTTGAGCGGGGGGGGTTTTGGTGACTGTATTGCCCAGAAGTTATAGTCATTTCAATGAGGAATGAAACTGTTCCGTTGCAGTGCTTCCTAGCTCTTCTCTCTCTTAGGGAGAGGGATTGGGGGGCTCGCGGAAGTGATGCGGAGCATTTGGGCGACACCGCGGAGTAGTTAGGAAGCGTCTTAATCTAACTTGAAGTGACTATACTTGAGTTGTTTTGAGCTACGTTGATTGGGTTGTCATACGTGAGCGTCCCCAAGCTGAAACGCTACGCTGTTCGCTACGATTCTATGCCCCTGATGGTTTATCGGGAATTGGCTGCCCATTTGGCTTGTGTTTCAGGGGTGAAAACGGAGCTGGAGTGGAAAAAAAACTCCACCTTTCGCTACCAAGACAGCCAAATAGAGGCATTGCATATTCATCAAGAACCCGATGCCGACATAGAACAAATTAAGCGTATTCTTGACCACTATGGAGCGTGGCAGTATAGCCCCTTAGAAGACTAGCTCTCTCTGCAACCCAAAAGGGATCCCTAGGGATAGGGATCCCCGGATGATTCCTCTGCAAGGTCTGGGAAAAACCAGTTCAGCGAGCAGCTTGGCCTTGGGCAGGCAGGTGCAGCTTACGAGCCAGGCCCAATCTCGCCAACAGCCAAATGGCCCAGTAGGTCATGTCGATCTCCCACCAACGCAAACCGGCCTTAACGCACTTCGGGTCGGCATGATGGTTGTTGTGCCAGCCTTCACCATAGGTTAGAATGGCCGCCCACCAAAGGTTACGGGCATTGTCGTTGCTCTCGAAAGTCCGGTAACCCCAGAAGTGGCTGGCCGAGTTGATCAACCAGGTACAATGCAGCAGCAGCACTGTCCGCACGAAGATACCGTACACGACGAATGACCAGCCCCCCAGCAGGTAGAGTATTGCAGCCAACGGCAGTTGCAAAAGCAGAGCATACCTATCCAGCCAGCGGTAGAAGGGATCCCGAGCCAAGTCCGGCGCAAAGGCAGAATACTTCTCAGGGTTGAAAAATTCTTCGCGGTGGTAGATCAGCCAGAGTATGTGGCTCCACCAAAAGCCCTTACGAGCAGAATAGGGATCCTTCTCCTCGTCTTCGGTGAAGGCGTGGTGCTGACGATGGCCGCCCACCCAAAAGATCGGCCCCCCTTGAACGGCCAGGGCACCGAGAGTCGTGAAGACATATTCCAGCCACTTGGGCACCTGGAAACTACGATGGCTGAGCAGGCGGTGGTACCCCAAGCAGATGCCTAAGCTGCCGAAACACCAGTGGAGAAATAGGGCTACTCCCAGAGCGGGCCAGGAGAAGAAGAAAATGCCTCCCACCAAAGCCACCACGTGAAAAATGGCAAAGAAGAGCACATGTTCCCAAGCAAACCGAAAGGACTCTTGGGGCTCGGGCCGATTGAGCGGAGCGGGATGATTCAGCGATTGGCGAGAAAAAGAAGTGGTCATGAACCCACAAAACCTCAGAAGAAGAAGTAGACTAGACTGACTAGGAAAGAGCCAAAACACAAAGCCCAAGTTAAGGCCGCCGGATAACAGCGGCCCAACGTGAAAACGGAGTCAAACCCCTGAAGACACCGCCATAGCCAGCGGTGACTTGCTATGTGCTCCGCTGTGATGAACTTGGCTACACAGGAAGAAGAGGAGCAGAGGCAACGCTGCCGACATCCTCTCGCTTGACATTAAGCCTAGCGGTATTCCACCGTAAATGCAAGCGTCACTTGCAGCCCGCCGCAATTCTTCAGGTTTTCTCCTCACTATGGCACGTCCTTCTTCTCGGCAAAGGCTGCTGAATGCGGCTCGGGAGCTGTTCGTTCGTCAGGGCATCACCCAGACCACCACCCGTCAAATTGCGGATTTGGCCGGAGTGAATGAGGTCACCCTGTTTCGGCACTTCGGCACCAAGCAAGGGTTACTCCTGGCCGTATTTGGGGAGCTGGGGGTCTTTTCCGGCATAGCCGATCTGCCCCTGAAGGCGGATCCCGCCCCCTCTCAAGGCTCTGGGTTACAAGCCATTCTCCTGCGCTACGTCCACACCTGTTTTCGGGCTTTGGCCGACAATCCTGAGCTGGTGCGCTCCCTGGTGGGAGAGGCCGGTCTTTATTCTGAGGAGCATCGTCGCGCCTTGCGGCTGGGTTTTTCTCAGGCCCAAGAACAACTGACAGAGTATTTGCGGCGATTTCCCAACTCTGAGTTGCAATCTGTCGAGCCAGATCGCCTTTATGCAGCCGTTGGGGTTTTGCATGTAATGATTTTGGGAGCAGCCATGCTGGCAGTAACCGCCGAGTTGCCCACCGTTCACGCCGACGGGGCGGAGCCCTCTGTCGAGGAGCAGAATGAGGAGAAACCGGCAGATAAACAATCAGAAGAAAGCGCTGAACCCGACAGGATACCCTCCCTCCTGCAAGCCTGCGTGGAGCTGTGGATGGCAGGCGTGACCAGAATGACAGAACCTACGCCGTAGCGCAGCCACCCACAATTGGACAAGGCTCTCCAAGTGCCCTAGGTGGGCATGCGATACAGCTTCTCCCAACGACACACTGACTACGGCCAATAAATAGCCCCAGACCACAGGGATCCCGGCAACCTGCAGAACTCCCGTGAGCTCGGAACAAACTCTCTCTGTGTGCAAATAGATGTGCAAACAGGTAGATGTGCAAGTAGAAAAGAGAGGAGGTTGTAAGCCGGGTTCTGTAGTGCAGAGTTGCACTGGCGATCATCCATCTGGGAGTGATGTTGCCATCACCCTCTAGCGGCTCACCACCATCGAGAGCACCCTTCCCCGCTTTGGGTACCGTGATCTCGATGCAGCCAACAGGGGCGAAGAACAGCCATGATCCTGCGGCTGCGGCCTTGCTTTCCACCGGGGTTTACCGAGCCAACGCCTCACGACGTTGCTGGTGGGCTCTTACCCCACCTTTGCACCCTTACCTGTGCTGGGATCCCAGCCATCGGCGGTATGTTTCTGTGGCACTATCCTCGCGGTTACCCGCACTGGGCTTTCCCCAGCGGTGTGTTCTTCTGAAAGCCCGGACTTTCCTCATCCCGCTGTCTGGTGGCGACAGCAAGGACGCGATCGCCTGCCCCTCCTCTCTCTTCAGCTCGATCCTACTGCATCTTCCAAACCTAGAAAATCCCGGAAATCGGTACAAACTCCACTTGATCGGGAATGTTGGGGGCCAGGTGTAAGATTTGCCGGTTCAAATCCATCACCACAGCCGCCACGCTTTCGGTGCGATCCCAGACGGGCAGATGGGGATCCGGATAGCGGCAGATGCAGTGGGGGGCATTCGTCCGGTCTTGTAGGATTTTTTGAAGAGCGACCGCGTCTAGGGTTCCCGTTTGAGCACTCTGGCGAAGCAAATGATAGGCCCGTTCTAGCCTTGTGGAGGATCCTATATGGGGGGGCAGCTCATCTTCTCGCAAGGCCGGATCCAGGAAATGATTGGTGTGGGCGAGGATCCCTCCTTGAGGGAGATGCAGGCCAATTCCTCGTGGACTGATTTCAAAGCTGGTCGCCTTAGCGGGCTGTAGGCCTGTCGCCTGTCCTGTAATACCGGCAACGCTGACACAAGAGGAGGCGGTGTAGGGGTAGGATCCCACCCTCTCTACAGCCTGCTGCCACTCCTCGCACTCCAACAATAAGCGCAACAGCAGATGCACCGGCATTCCCTCGGTTTGCCCATCTAGGGTAGAGCGCAAGAGGTTGAGGGCTACGGCCAACCCTGCTTGATTGAGGCCAATTTTGGCCAGGATCCCAGCTTCGGTCAGGGTGAGGTAGGCAGGGTGGTTATCGGAGCGAACGCACAACAGCACACAGGCCCTGCGCTGCTCCCCGATCCAATCCCAGGTTTGGGCCAAGTAGGTGTGGTGGGTGGAGGTAGCCTGGGGCAAGGCCGCCAGGGTGGTGCATTCTCCCCCATCCGGGTTGGCTTGGGCTGGATCGATGAGATCAATCCCCTTGAATTCATGAGCAGGATCCGGTGGGTGCTGGGGCACCCCGTTTTGGAGATTGTGTTCCAGAGCAGCGGCGCAGTCGGGATGGGATCCACCGACAACCGATCTGGATAAAATCTCGGTGCGCAAATTGAGGGCCAGAATCTCGGCAAAACGGAAGCCACTCCCCGCGGCAATGCCTTGGATTTCTTCCAGCAGGTGGGGCACGTGGCGCTCTAGCCAGGGCAGGGATCCCTCTGCTTGGGTCTGGGCCTGCTGCCAGGTGAGACCACAGCGGTAGGCAAATTGGCGGGCGTAACTAGCAATGCTGTGGCGAATGAGTTGGGCCGCCTGGGATCCATACTGTTGGCCTCGTTGTTGGGGATCCCCCTGCAGATGAAGAATGGGGAACATGGTGCTGGTTTGCCCGTGACCTCAATAGGTGGGCAGGGAGGGATCCACCTCACAAGCCCAAGCGTGAATGCCGCCGCTGATGTTATGAACCTGAGTGAACCCGTTGGCCTGTAGCCACTGGCTCATCTGAGCAGAGCGGAGGCCATGATGACAGAGCACAAAAGTTGGCTGATCTGGATCCAGCTCTGTGAGGATCCGTTCCCTCCATTCCTCGTACTGGCTCAAGGGGTAGTTGCGAAAGCCCAGGGCATTTAAATTCACCAGCTCCAGCTCTGCCGGTTCCCGCACATCGATCAATTGCAGAGGCCCAGCCTCGGGATCCTGTAGGTATTGGGCCATCTGTTGTGGTGTAATGGAGCGGATGGAGAAGGACATCGCCAACTCTGGTCTACAGGGATCCCTTCTCAAGATACACCGGCTCAGCAGCTGCCCTGAGACTGCCCGCAAAGGTTAAGATGTCACCCTGATTTGGGCTTAGCCTGGGTATGGCTGTGCAGCGCTTTTTGATCGACACGGATACGGCGGGAGATGATGTCACCTCGTTGCTCTTTGGGTTGCTCTGGCCCAACAGCAGTGTGGAAGCGATCACCGTCTGTGCTGGCAATTTGCACCTGGAACAATGCGTTGAAAATGCTCTCTATACCCTGGAGGTGGCGGGAAAAGCTGGGATCCCGGTCTATCCCGGGGCCAGCAAACCCCTGGTGGGCAAGCTGGTTACAGCGGCCTACGTCCATGGAGAAGACGGCATGGGCAATTCTTTTTTCCCCAAGGCCAGGCAGCGCCCGGAATCGCTTTTCGCCCCGACAGCCATTGTGGAGCTGGCCAACCGCTGGGCCGGAGAGCTGCAGATTATCGCCCAAGCCCCCCTGACGAACCTGGCTCTTGCCTTGGCTCAGGATCCCAACCTACCTCACAAAGTGAAAAAACTCTGGATCATGGGTGGCACCAACCATGCTCTCGGCAACATCACACCGGCTGCCGAGTTCAACTTTTACGTGGATCCGGAAGCGGCCAAAAAGGTGTTGCAGGCTGGATTTGAGGTGGTGCTGTCCCCTTGGGATCTGGCGGTCAGCGATGGCTTTTTGACACGAGAAGAGCTAGAACCGATCCTCTCCCTGGATACTCCCCTCAGCCGCTTTTACTTAGCGGTGAACCGGGTGGCCTGGGAGTTCAACCGCTCCCATCCTGAAGGGGGAGGTCTTGACGGCATCACCCATCCCGATTCTTTAACCATGGCCATGGCTTTGCAGCCGGAACTGATTGGCCAAAGTTCCCGTCACTATGTGGACGTGGAATGTTGCGGAGAGCTAACTCGCGGCTATAGCTTGGTGGATCGCCTAGGCATTCTGGGTCGGCCTGCCAATGCTGAGGTTGTGCTCAGAGCGGACAAAATGGCTTTTCGAGAGATGCTAATCAAGCTACTGGGGCGATAGGAAACCATCATGATGCGCAAAACCTTGGGGATCTCTTGGGTATTAACGGGGATATTGACGGGGCTGTTCGTTCTCAGCAGTGCCGCTCAGCCTCAAATACGGGTGGGTATTGCCTTTGGAGAAGGGGGCAAAAACGATCGCAGCTTCAACCAATCGGCGGCAGAAGGGGCGGAACGCGCCAAGCAGGACTTTGGAGTGCAGGTGTTCGACTTTGAGCCGACGGATCCCTCCCAACTGGGGCCGGGGGTACGCAAGTTTGCCGAAGAGGGGTTTGATGTGGTGATTGGGGTGGGCTTTGCCCTGGAACCGGCTGTTACCGCCAGTGCCTCTGAGTTCAAAGAGGTGAAGTTCGGCTTGGTGGACGCAGTTTCCCCCGAAAAAGACAACGTGGCCAGCCTCCTCTTCCGAGAACATGAGGGATCCTTTTTGGTGGGCTACATTGCCGGCAAGCAAACCCAAACCGGTGTAGTCGGCTTCTTGGGGGGCATGGACATCCCCCTGATCCACAAGTTTGAGGCGGGCTATCGAGCCGGGGTGGAATATGCCTGCGCCGAAGACGGCATCACCTGTCGCGTCATTGCCAACTATGTCGGGACTACGCCCGCCGCCTGGAACGATCCGGCCCGAGCCAAAGAGATCGCTGCTGCCCAAAAAGCCCAAGGGGCCGACATCATCTATGCCGCTGCCGGGGGATCCGGCCTGGGGTTGATCGACTTTGTCAAGCAAGAGAGATGCCTCAGAGCCTCCGATCTGCCCGCCGGGGTGAGTTTCATTCGGGATCCCTTTGCGGAAGTGCCCAAGCCCGCAGATTATGCCAGCCTCTGCAGTGGGGATACCCGTCCGCTGTTCTTTATCGGTGTGGATGCCAACCAAAACTACCTGGGGGATACCGACAACAACCCTGCCACCCTCAACCACGGTCTCACCTCGATGCTGAAGAGGGTGGATGTGGCCACCTATGAAGTGATTCGCAGCGTGGTGGAAGGCAACTTTGTCGGCGGCATTCAAACCTTTGGCCTGGAGAATGAGGGTGTCGGCTATGCTCTGGATGAGTACAACCAAGCCTTGCTCCCGGCAGATTTGGTGGCCGCCGTGGAAGCGGTGAAGCAGAACATTATCGCCGGAACCCTCCAAGTTCCTGAAGAGCGCTAGATTTTTGAGATTTTTGTTGCCGATTGATGATTGATTGCGGATCCCTTGCGAAGCCTTGACTGAGGAGGGGATTCGTTAGAGGATGCTTTTGCTGAGGGCATTGGATCCCAGCTTGGCCATCTGTACCTTGACCCCGTGGCAGTTGTTTGTTGCTCTGACAACCTTGACCGCTAAGCGCTTGAAAGGGCTTTCCACCTATGCTTGGCCAAGTATCCAAATCTGGTTGGGGGATCTGTTCAGCCTTGCTGCCTCTGTTGGCGGGGGTTGCCCTCGGCTGTGGGGGTGGCGGCGGCAGTTCTCCACCTCTTCCTCCGCCAGGTGGCGGGCCCATCATCCTGAGAGTGGATCCGGCCAGTGGCCCCTTTACCAAACTGGCAGACGCAGTTGCAGAGGCGCAGCGACTTCAGACTGCCACAGCCGGCCTGGAGGTGCTGATCGAGATTTTGGGGACGGGCAGGGAAACTTTGCAAAGCAACCTGGCCCTGGATGGCGGCGATGGCACCAACGGCGGTCGCATTCGCATCACCAGCTCCACCGCCTATGAGATCCTGACCGGGCTCTTTGACGTGATTGTAGCCGGCCAAACCAGCCTGCAGGGGGTGGACGTGGTGCTGGGAGGTGGACGGGTGCAGGTGAACAACGGTACCTTTCAACCGGGCAAGGTCACCCTTAACGACCCCCGCTCCAACATCTTGGTCAACGGCAATGCTGCAGTTCTGGAGGGGGCCTTGGGTCAGTTAGCCCAGATCTTGTGCCAGCAATTTTTGGATCCCTGTGTGCAGATCTCTGGGAATGGCCGGGTCAGCCGTGTCTCGCCGATTGTCAGTAAAACGGGTGGGGTGGGCATAGGCACTGTGCCGGGCAGCAATCCCACCATTGAAAACAACACGATCCTCCTCCAGGCTTTGGGGGCTTTGGCCGTTCGCTATGGTGACAACTCCGGCGGGATCTTCCGCAACAACCAAATCGAAGGGGATCCACCCACGGCTGGAGCCGGCTTGGTACTGCAGGCGCGGCAAGCAGGTACGAGTGGCACTACCGGGATTCAGCTGGATGGGGCAGGCTCAATTCCATCCATTCAATCCAACCGGATCGGCGTGGGTGGGATAGCCGGGAGCGTCGGCATTCGCATTTTGCAAGGAACACAAGCCCGTACCCTTTCTGGAAATACATTTCTGGCTCGGGGCGAGGGCATAGGGATAGCAATTCAAGCAGCCCCCGGCACCCCAGATGCGGTAGTTGCAGCCTACCTGGCCGACAACACTTTCCAAGGAAACTTTGCTCAGAGGGTCACTGGGGAACCTGCGCCCACGCCAACTCCTACCCTGAGGCCACCACCAACTCCTGCACCGACACCCTCTCCCACTCCTGCACCGACACCCTCTCCCACCCCCACACCTCCAGTATTGGGCACCGGCCCCATTCAAGTTACCTTGAGTTGGAATACCATCGATGACCTTGACCTGTATGTTACGGATCCCACGCAGCAGACCGTGTTTTTTAACAACCGAATTGTCCCTTCTGGAGGACGGCTGGATGTGGATGCCAATGCCGACTGTGTTGCCGTAACCCAAAATGCTGTGGAGAATGTCTTTTGGGCTTCCACCTCGCCCTCAGGGCCATACTTCATCGAGGTGAGATTGTTCCGGCGCTGCTCCCAATCAACTGCTCCCATTCCCTTTACCGTAACGGTTCGCAAGAGCGGAAACGTCGCGCAGACTTTTAGCGGCTTGGCCACATCCCCTGGCTTGGCGGGTAGGTTTACGTTTTCCTTCCCCTGAAGTTAGCCAAGGCTGGCAGCCATCTGCCCTGCCCACGTATGGCCATTTTGGTTCAGACTAGGACACCACACCTATACTCATACTCAGATCTTTGATTGCAGATCGCAGGGTTCAGAAGACCTTATTTCTGCGCCCCAGGCATCTCATTCCCACTAAGGACAGCTCCAACTTCGCGGCCTCGACGCTTTTTCTGGCCATCACCTTGCGGCAGCGGGCGATGCTGGAAGGCAGTCCCACAAGTTCAAACAGTCACATCCCCTGGGAAAGGGGCTAGGGGTGGCGGACAGCGGCGCGGAGCGCTTTGCGTCAGCATGAGTGCGGGAGTATGTCACGCTATTCCGCAGCAGCCTTGGCTGCTTTCGCTTCGGCTTCCTTAGCAGCTTTGGCCGCTCTCATTTCCGCCAGAATCTCCTCCGGTCGTTTGCCAGCCCGCTGGGATCCAGCAGGCAAGTCGTGGGGATCGATCACCCCTTTGGGCAGATAGGCAAACTCCCGCAGTGGGGTCACCATTGGGTCCTCAGTTACCTTGGAGGGCAGACGGCCCATCGCCACCTGATGGTAGTTGAGGTCATGGCGGTCGTAAGCGGCCAGCTCATAATCCTCGGTTACCGAGAGGCAGTTGGTGGGGCAAAACTCCACACAATTGGCGCAGAAAATGCACACCCCGAAATCAATGCTGTAGCTGTAAAGCTCCTTTTTCTTCAGCTCTGGGTTGTAGGCCCAATCCACCACCGGCAGGTCAATTGGGCAAACTCGAACACAGATCTCGCAGGCAATGCACTTGTCGAACTCGAAGTGGATGCGTCCCCGAAAGCGCTCAGAGGGGATCAGCTTTTCGAAGGGGTATTGCACGGTTACCGGGCGCCGGCCCATGTGGTCGAAGACAACCCCCATCCCTTGGCCGATGTACTTGGCGGCTCGGAAGGCATCGCCCACATATTCTTTGACACGCTTGAGAAACGTCATGACCTATGTTCTCCCTCTCTTGCCTCTTTACTTCTCATTCAACCCCCAAAAAAGGTGGGGAAGGCGAGCTTTAGGGCTGCCGTCAGCAGCAAGTTAACAAAGGATACAGGCAGCAAAAACTTCCACCCCAAGTCCAGCAGTTGGTCAATGCGCACCCGCGGCAAGGTCCAGCGCAGCAGGATGGCCAAGAAGATGAAGATAAAAGCTTTGACCATCGTCATGACAATGCCTAAGGCCGCCGCGCCGATCTGCAAGAAAGGGTTATCCAAAGGAATCCCGGCAAGTGCAGCAATCGTTTCCACCGGCACCACAAACGACCAACCCCCCAAGTACAGCACTGCCGCAATCAGAGAAGCCAGCAGCAAGTTGGCGTAGGATCCCAGATAAAACAGGGCAAACTTCATGCCGGAGTACTCCGTTTGGTAACCGGCTACCAGCTCTTCTTCTGCTTCCGGCAAATCGAACGGGATCCGCTCCGTTTCCGCCAGAGCCGAGATCAAGAAAATCACAAAGCCAATGGGCTGCCGCCACACATTCCAGCTCAAGATGCCCAGGCCACTCTGCTGTTCGACGATCCCCACCGTGTCCAGACCGTTGCTCATCAGCACCACGGCCAACACTGACAGGGCCAGCGGCAGTTCGTAGCTGATCGATTGAGCTGCCGCGCGTAGCCCACCCAGCAAGGAGTACTTGTTATTGGAACCGTAGCCCGACATCAACAAACCGATGGGTTGCACGCTGGAGGTGGCGATCAGGAAGAACACGCCAATGGCAATGTTGGAGATCAATAGGTTCTGGCCAAAGGGAACCACCAGGTAGCACAAAAAGACGGGCAGGAAAACCAATATCGGCCCCAGCGTAAACAAGACTGGGTCGGCCAAGATGGGCAGAACATCTTCTTTGGTCAGCAGCTTGATGCCATCGGCAATCGGGATCAGCACCCCCTGAGGGCCGGCCATGTTGGGGCCAATCCGCTGTTGGGCTGCTGCCGAGATCTTGCGCTCCAGCCAAGTCATGACCATCACCCCCAAGGTGGCGGCGATGATCAGCAGCAACATCGGCAGGGGCATCCAGAGGGCATGGGCTGCACCTGCTCCCAAGCCTAGGTTCTGTAGGGCAGTCTCGAAGCCAAGTTGTAGGTCGATACCAGCGTTTGTCATGGGGGTGAGTAGCTCCCTAGAGATGGCGGGTTGGGTAGGGTTTGGGATCCCTGTAGCTAAGTTTTCCCGTTGGGATCCGATTGGGGGGGACGGTTACGGCGGCGTAGCTCCTGCTGGATGATGGCCTGAAGGCGAGCATCAGATAGCTCTTCCGCGCGGCGGCGCCTTTCCTCTTGGTACTTAGCCCATTGCTTGGGGCCAATAATCGCAGCAATGACAGACACAATCAACAGCGGCAGAACCAAGATCGCCCAGGCCATCGCCTTTGTCCTCGCTTTCCGTAAGTATCTTAGCGATCCACCTCGCCCATGATGATGTCAATGCTGCCGAGGATGGCGATCATGTCGGCTACCTTCATGCCGCGAATCAACTGAGGCAGTACCTGCAAATTGACAAAGCCGGGGGGACGGATCTTCCAGCGCCACGGGCAGACGTTGTCGTCACCAACAATGTAAATGCCCAGCTCCCCCTTAGCGCTCTCCACCCGCACGTAGGCTTCCCCCTTGGGGATCTTGAAATTGGCGGAAGGCTTTTTGCTGATGAACTGGTAGTCCCCTTTGTTCCACTCCGACTTCGGCCCCTCCAGCATCCGCTTGGCTTCCAGGTTTTCAAAGGGGCCTCCTGGCAAAGCCTTGACGGCTTGCTGCACGATCTTGCAGGACTCGCGCATCTCTTTCATGCGCACCCGATAGCGGGCCAGGCAATCCCCTTCGGGGTAAACGGCCACCTCCCAGTCGAAGTCGTCGTAGCATTCGTAGTGATCCACTTTGCGCAGATCCCAGTTGACGCCGCAGGCCCGCAACATGGGACCCGACAGACCCCAGTTGATGGCGTCTTGCTTGGAGATGGCTCCCACCCCTTCCAGCCGCCGGCGGAAAATCGGGTTGTCGGTCACCAGCCGCTCGTATTCATCCACTTTGGGCAAGAAATACTCGCAAAAGTCTAGGCATTTTTCCGTCCAGCCGTAGGGCAAGTCCACCGCCACGCCGCCCACCCGGAAATAGTTGTTGTTGATCAAGCGCATGCCGGTGACGGCTTCAAACAAATCCAAGATCCACTCCCGCTCCCGCATGGCGTAGAGAAAGGGAGTTTGTGCGCCCAAATCTGCTAAGAAGGGGCCAAACCAGAGCAGGTGGTTGGTAATACGAGTTAGCTCCAACATGATCACCCGCAGGTAGCTGGCCCGTCTGGGCACGCTGATCCCGGCCAGTTTCTCAACGGCATTGACGGTAATGGCCTCGTTAAACATGCCGGCCCCGTAGTCCCAACGGGAGACGTAGGGCAGGTATTGCACCACCGTGCGGTTTTCGGCGATTTTCTCCATGCCGCGGTGCAAGTAGCCGATCACCGGTTCGCAATCGACGATGTTTTCGCCATCTAGGGTGACCAGCAAACGCAAAACCCCATGCATAGAGGGATGGTGCGGCCCAAAGTTGAGCAACATCCGGTCGGTACGGGTCTCGATCATGGGCATGGGCATAGCCGCCGCCTCCGCAACTGAAGAATGTTCATGGTCTGCAACATTTGCAGTATAGCGGTTTTCTTCTGCCTTCTCGGGATCCCATGCCATCAAGGATCCCAATCCTCGATATTGAAAGTCTCCAGGGGAACTCAACTAGAGTGAGAGAAAAAGGAGGGAGACCGATGGCTATATCCCGTTCACCCGCGAATGGCCCATCCCGGAGAGAGCAGCAACATCCGCAGTATGCCACCGACCGGGCTGTGCTCGATGAGCTGATGGTGCAGGCCCAGGAGAGGCCCCTCTCCGAGTGGGTGCTGGCGGAAGTCGCCCGTTTGCGCATCCGTTACCACGGTTTCCCCGGTGCCTGGGATCTGCAGCGGGATTTGGATCAGATCTTGGAACAGTGGGGCATGAGCGAAGAAGAGCTGTTCGCCCAGACCCGCCAGATCCATGCCCGCGGCCAGGTGTACGACCGCAGCTTTAGCACGCGAGACGACTGGGCCTAGAGGCAGGCTGGGGGGCGGGATCCCTCACCCCCATCCCCTCTCCCTCTGGGAGAGGAGAGCCCGCCGCTACCTAAGAGACGTGAAGTTGCTCGGCAAAGACGGGATCCAAAGGCACATCTAGGGCGGCAATCACCTTGGTCCAGAAGTTCATGAAGCCAATCCAAGCCGATAGCTCCACCAGATCTTCATCTGACCAAATGGCTTTTAGCTGGGCAAAGAAGCTATCGGTGACCACCATGCTGGGCACGGTCATCCGCTCAGCGTACTCGATGGCCAGCTTTTCCGCCTCGGTGTAGAGGGTGCTGGTGCGGGCCTGGGCCACCGCCGCAATTTTGGCAGGGGAGGCGCCGTGCTTCTGCGCCTGCAGGGTGTGGTAGGGAAGGCAGTAGTGGCGGCAGCCGTTGATTTGGGCAATGCGGATGCTGACCAGCTCCTTCAGCTCTTCAGGCAAGTTGGGGTTTTGGGTGTGCAGCGCCCCGTAGAGGTTCATCACGGCTCGCATCAGTTGGGGCTTGTGGGCCATCACCTGCAGGGGGTTGAGGGCGGTGCCGTAGGTTTTCTCCAGGCTTTCGTAAACCTTTTGCAGTTGCTTATCGGCTTTCTCTGGGGTAACAGGAGGGATCCGCATGGACAGTCTGTAAAATTGCAGCATTCTCGACTTTAGCGCGTCTGGGGGATCCGCCCAAGCCTGAGGGGCGCTTCACGGTCTGGGGGAGGGATCCCTTCTCCCGTTGAGAAGGGGGCCTTGGTCTTTTGGTTTCGTTCCAGACACTCCTGCAGGGCTTGCAACCTGTCAAGGATTGCCCAAGGATTGCTCAACGGCTTCCACCTGCTGCTGGGTGGCGGTAGCCCCTTGGTTGAGGGTTTGCTGCAGTTGATCCCGCGATTGGTAAATCTGCAGCGGCCCACCTTGAGGGATCCCCTGCTGGGCAGCTTCCGGGCTGGCTTGTTCCGGCCTTGGCTCCGAACTCAGCGGGTTGCGATAGAGGCGGTTGACCAGCAGAAATCCCACCAGCACCACAGCAGTTGCCACCAGAAGCCGAACCATACCCGGATCCCTTGCAAGCATCTGGTTCTAGAATGCCCAAAAAGAGGAGCAGGTATCCGATGTCGGGCAAAGTTGCGCAAACTTCCCAGCCGGTACGGGTTGGCATTGGCGGCCCGGTGGGATCTGGAAAAACCGCTTTGGTGGAAAAGCTCTGCTTGGCGCTGCGGGACCACCTGTCTTTGGCGGTGGTGACCAACGATATCTATACCCGCGAGGATGCCGAGTTTTTGGTGCGGGCCAAGGCCCTGGAGGCAGAGCGGATCATTGGCGTAGAGACCGGCGGCTGCCCCCACACCGCTATTCGGGAAGATGCCTCCCTCAACCTAGACGCCATTCAGGAGCTGGAGCGCCGCTTTCGCCCCCTGGATCTCATCTTGGTGGAATCGGGGGGGGACAACTTGGCAGCTACCTTCAGCCCGGAGCTGGTGGACGCCTGCATTTACGTCATCGACGTGGCCGAAGGGGACAAGATCCCGCGCAAAGGCGGGCCGGGGATCACCCGCTCCGACCTGCTGGTGATCAACAAGATCGATCTGGCTCCCTATGTGGGGGCAGACTTGGGGGTGATGGAACGGGATGCCCGTCGCATGCGGGGAGATAGGCCCTTTGTCTTTACCAACCTGCGCACGGGTGAGGGGCTGGAGCAGGTTCTCAGTTGGCTGGAGCGGGAGGTGCTGTTTCGCCCCATCAAGACCGACCCCCCTCGGTGAGCCGCCTGTGAACTTCGGTAAGGCCATCTTGAAGGCAACCCGCCGAGGCGACCATACCCACATTTGGGAGTATTCTCAGGCTCCCTTGCAATGGCTGGGATCCCCTGGGGAGCCACCTGTGTACTACCTGCGCAACCCCAACGGCGGCCTGCTGAGCGGGGATCGCCACCGGATCGAGATCGGGCTGGGGCCAGGCTCGGCGCTGGAAATTCGCACCCAAGGGGCAACGCGGCTACATCCCGGCTTGATTCGGCAACAGGTCAAGGTCAAGCTGGCCCCCACCAGCCAGTTGATCTGGATCCCTCACCCGACCATTCCGGGGGCAGGGGCAGACTTTCGCCAGCAGGTGCAGATCGAACTGGATCCCACAGCCCGCCTGGCCTATGCCGAGATCTGGACTGCCGGACGGCTGGCCATGGACGAACGCTGGCAGTTTGAACATCTTGCCAACTGCTTGCAAGTTTGGGTCACTGCTGGGATCCCATCCTCCCCCGAGGGGAGAAAACTCTGGCTGCAGGAACACATAGACCTGCACTTTCCCCATCGGCAGGTCTCCGCCGCGTCAGTGCTGGGATCCCATCTCTGTTGGGGATCCTTGTATTTGCTGGGGGATTGGCCGGAACCCACTTGGCTGACCGTTCACATCAGCGGAACGGAGTCCCCATACTGGCTGGTCAAGTCTCCGGATCCCATCTGTAAGGGTTGGATTCTGCGCCAGGTGGGGCCACAGGCAGAGGCCATTTGGCGGCATTTTGGCCAGGTTGCACTACAGCTTGCTCAAGCCAAGGGTGGCTCACCCCAGGGGTGGTAGACTAAGGCTGACTCAAACCAACTGGTTGACCCAAGGCCGGGACGGAGTCCTTTGAACGCTGCTCAACGGATTCTCAGACGCTCTGTCCTCAGGGGGCGAAGTCGCTGGCTGCTCCTCTACGAGAAGGGGATGGCCCTGCTGGCCCTGAGCAACCTGTGCTTGGTGCTCTTCGACATGAGCTATGTGCCTGGGCGAGATTTTTGGCTCCAGGGTCGGGTGCAAATTTTTGGCGCCTTTGGTCCTCCCATTCCGCTGCCGATTCTCTCCGAAGAAACCAGCCGTTCCCCGGTGACCGACCTATACGACCTCATCAAGGGCATTGAGCCCAACCCCGAAACCCAGCGCTACTTGGCCTTGGTGGATGAGCTGCGCCAGGTTACCCTGCGGTTTGGCGTGGAGTCTGAGGCGGCTGCACCGATCCTGGCCCGCTTGCGGGAGCTCAGCGACGAGATGATCGAGACCAACCCCTTTCAGGGCGCCAACAAAACCGGCCAGTTTGTGCGTATCCTCAACTTGATGCGGGAGCACATCCCAGAAGCCGACTCCGCCAGAGCTGCCTTTGCCCGCTTTTGGACTGCTGAGTACTTGGCCAGCGCCGATCCCGCAGATGGAATCGAATTTTTCCAGACCCGGCTGCGCCCCCTCTTCGAGACCAACTATTTCCGCCCCATTGGCGAGAGCGGTAACCCTGTTGACTTTTTCCCGGTGCTGGATTTTCCCTTCGTGCTTCTGTTTGGGCTGGAATTTTTGCTGCGCACGGTGGCCATCAGCCGCCGCTACACCGGCGTCAATTGGCTGGATGCCATGCTCTGGCGTTGGTACGATGTGCTGCTGCTGCTGCCCTTTTGGCGCTGGCTGCGGGTGATCCCCGTCACCATCCGGCTGGGACAAGCGCAGTTGCTGGATCTGGAGCGGGTACGCGCTCAGGTGAGCCAAGGCTTTGTCACCAACTTCGCCGAAGACCTGACGGAAGTCATTGTTGTGCGGGTGATCAACCAAATCCAGGGATCCATTCAGCGCGGATCCCTGCCCCTGCTGCCGGCAGCACGTACCCCGCGGGACTACATCGACATCAACAACACCAACGAGCTGGAGGCGATTGCCAACCTGGTTTTTCGCATTGTTCTCTACCGCGTTTTGCCCCAGGTGCAACCGGAGCTGCAACAACTGCTCCGCTACAACCTGGATGGCCTGCTCAAGCAGTTGCCTGCCATGCAAACTCTAGAACAGCTTCCCGGCCTGGGATCCCTGCCCAGCCAACTGACGGAGCGCCTGGCCAACGAGCTGACTACCACCACCTACAAAACCCTAACGGGCAGTTTCGAGGATCCCGTTGGCTCCAAGCTGGCAGCGCAACTGATGCAGCGGTTTGGTGAAGTCTTGGCACGAGAACTCACCCAGGAGCACGCTTTGGAGGAAATTCGCTCTCTCCTGCAAGACTTGCTGGAAGAGATCAAGATCAACTACGTCGAGCGGCTATCCCACGAGGATCTGGAGGAGGTGATGGAGCAAACCCGCCAGCTTCGGCAAAAGGCCCAGCAACTGGAGAAAGACCGCCGCAACTAGGGTTGGGAGGATTGGTTGACGAGGTTTCGCCAGTTCAGTAGGATAATGTTTCCAGGTCGGGCGAGTGGCGAAACTGGTAGACGCACCGCACTCAAAATGCGGCGGGAAACCGTGTCGGTTCGAATCCGACCTTGCCCATGCTCCTCAAATCTGTAGGGCTCGCCGCTTTCTGTGTTTGGTAGGTTGATCCGTCTTGCCTCTTCTCACAGGGGTTTGGTGATAGAACCAGCCAAGCCCTTCTGGAGCAGGGTGCCAGCGGGACGGAGTCCTTAGATAGGGCAGCCAGAATCGGGCTCATCCTGCATCCTAGAGATGAAGCTCTAGCCGCTAAACTGGGGAATCATGGATGCAACTTTGGAATCTTTCTTTGCCTCTGCCACCCGAATTGGGCTAGGTCTGGCAGGCTTGCTGGCTATGCTCACCCTGCTGGCCTGGATCCGCAATTGGCCATTGAAGTTTTCCCTGGTGGGCTACACAGCGTTTGCGCTGGTTTTAACGGCGGGATGTTTTGCCCTCAGCTTGGGGCCGATCTTTCGCTCCCGCATTCCCGGTGCTGCCCCCTACACCACCGTCTATGACCAAGGGGCGGATCGAGCGGTTATTGCTGTCAGCCCGGATATCACCCCAGAGCAACTGATCCTCACCCTGAAGCAGGCGGCCAGCGATTTGGGATCCCCGGGCCGCTTCTCCACCGGTTCGCCGGTGTTCACCTTGCGGGCCCGCACCGTCATCCATCCCGAGCCGGGAGTTTCCGAGCCGTTGCTCTTGGGCACGCTGCAACAGCCGTTGGGAAAGCGCCTGCGCACCCCAGAAGAACAACAGCAGCAGCAGATCCATCTGGAGGAAGAGGCCTTTGCCCGGCTGCGGAAGTTGGCCCGGGGTCAGGCTTCTGCCGCCTTGTCTGCAGAGGGAGCGGAAGAGCCAACCACCGGGATCCCACTTGCCCAGTCTTGAGCGCTGAGCCAGCGGCGCAGATCCTGTCCCACCCGGTCGGGGATCTCCCAGGGAAAGAGATGAGCCACGTTGGGATAGACAATGCAGGTGCAGTGGGGCAGGGCGCGGGCTGTGGCCAGGCTGCTGTTGGCGGTGATGTGGCGATCCCGCTCGCCGGCCATAAGCAGTACCGGGATGCGAATTCGGTGCAGATCTCCCTCGCGGTTGTAGCCCCGTTGCAAAGCGGCGCGCAGAGCTTGGCGAGCCTGGGGGGAGGTGTGCAGATAGGCGGGCAAGGCCATGTGCGCCAAATACCGATAGGCCGTTGGGGTCTGTTGCTGCATCAGGTAGCGGTAAAGGGAGCGACGGCCAAAGGTCTCGATGTTCCATTCCCAGCCGGGCCAAAGCCAGTTGAGCAGCGAGGCAACGCCGGTGTTGACCTGATCCCAAAAATCGGTGGGGGGATGGTTGCTGCGGGGGCAGGCGGCACTGGCCACCAAGACCAAACCCTTTACCCGCTGCGGCAGCCGCAAAGCCAACTCCAGGGCCAGGATCCCGCCCAAAGACCAGCCCAGCACCAGACACGCCTGCCAGCCCAGGCGATCCAGCAGCCGCTCCAAGTCCTCTAGGTGATCCTGCATCTCAAAGGGATCCGTCACCTGGGAATGCCCGTAGCCACGCAGATCTGGCGCCACACAGGGGTGGATCCCCGCCACTGCCTCTGCAAATACCGCCATGCAGTCGGCATTGCCCGGATGGCCGTGGAGCATCAAGATTGGGAGGGAGGGGATCCCTTCTCCCCAAGTACGATAGTGGAGCTGCAGGCCCATCGCTTGACATTCTCCCTGCCCTAAATGGCAAGGATTCTTTCCCAGGTTGCAGGATGACTCCTAACTTTCTGAGCTACACCACCCTTGCAAGTGGTGGGGGATGCTATGACGCCACCTACTGGGATGAACTCCCAGATACTTTCCCTGTTGACACTGCGCCCTATTCAAGTTGGCGGAGTTCGTTCAACACCATAGCACAAAGCCGCCCTGGTCGCGTCAGCGGGCCGTAGGCCTTAGGGCGGGGCTTGCAACCCAGTTTTCTTGGTCAAAGCTTCTCTTCTGCCCCTGTTTTGAAACTGATCCGAGGCCAATACCCTATTTTTCTCCCTGCCTAGTGCCTCTCTGGCCGATGTCGGGTAGATTTGGCGGTAGCCATCGCTGAAGAATCGGTCAACGCTTTATGAACAGCCCGATCCAGGATTGTGAGCCCCCCGTTTCACCTCGCTCTGAGCAGGGCAGTCTGGGTTGGAGCCTTCCCCTGAAAGGCTTGGGATTTGGCTTGTTTTTCGGATCCCTGGTTTGGGCAGGATGGGCAAGTCAACTCCAACTGTGGGCCCAGCCGGTCGAACAGCAACCCCAGGAGGAAGTCTTAGTGCCAGGGCGCAATTTGGATCCTGGGGCACAAATCCGGGTGCGTAACGAGCTGGTCAAGCTCTGTGGGGACTATCGTTGCGAAGATTACCGCTTTTCGGTGCGGGTACTGATCAGACCTGAAGACACTCTGGAAACTCTGCTGGGGCGGCTGGATACGGAGATGCTGCGGGAGGTGGATCGGGTGTTTCAAACTCGGCCCGATCTGAATCGGGTCATTGTCGATGGCTACGTCTTCTCGGGTACTCCCGCTTTTGTCAGCCGGGAAGTGCTGCTGCAAACAATGTTTGTGCCTCGTCACCGTTGGGAAGTGGGCCGCTTTGGGCCGGAGCAAGATGGGATTTTCTATGCCGAGCTGTTGAGACAGGTGACACCCTTTCTAGCTCCATCTCCAACCCCCACGCCTACACCTGGGCCTGTGCCTGGAGAAGCTGTGCCCCCTCTGCCCCCGCCTCCTGGAGCAACTCCTCCTGTAGAGGCAACACCTACTCCTCAAGAAACCCCAGCCGCTCCACCTCCACCTCAAGGGGATGTAATTCAGCGGCAGCCGATCCAGCCCTGATGGGTTTGTTGGGTAGCTGAGTCTGGGTTGTGAAGGATCCTCAGGATCCCTTGTTTTGTGACCAGGCCAGTGCCCTCCCAGTTGTCGCGGGGTTGAGTCCTGAGCCGAGGTGATCTAGGCTTCAAAAGTGGAGGGATCCCTCCAATTCATTGCTTGACTGGTGTGTGGCGGCATGGCAGGACACAGCAAGTGGGCCAACATTAAACGGCAAAAGGCCCGTGTAGATGCCAAAAAGGGCAGCCTCTTTACCAAACTCTCGCGGGCCATCATCGTGGCAGCTCGCAACGGCTTGCCAGATCCGGATGGGAATTTTCAGTTGCGGGCGGCAGTGGAGAAAGCCAAAGCAGCGGGGATGCCCAGCGAAAACATTGAACGAGCCATTGCCAAGGGAGCCGGCAACTGGAGCGACGACAGCCCCCTGGAAGAAGTTCGCTACGAGGGCTACGGTCCCGGTGGGGTGGCTGTGTTGATCGAAGCCATGACCGACAACCGCAACCGCACGGCTGCCGAGGTGCGGGAGGCCTTCAGCAAAGTCGGCGGCAGCCTGGGGGAAAGTGGCTGCGTGAGCTGGCTGTTCCGGCAAAAAGGGGTGATTAGCCTAGAGGGGGTGACAGATCCCGAAGCTCTGCTGCTAGCGGTAGCCGAAGCAGGCGGGGAGGATCTCAAGGTAGAGGGAACCGACGCAGAAGTCTACTGCGATTACACCCTGCTGGAGCAGGTGGCCACCTACCTCAAAAAAGAAGGCTACCAGGTGCAAGAGGCGGCCATCCGCTGGATCCCCTCTACGGAGGTGCATGTGGAGGATCCCGAGACAGCCAAGCTGGTACTGACCCTCATGGAGCGGCTGGACCACTTGGATGATGTGCAAAATGTCTACGCCAACTTTGAGATCGACGAGGCATTGATGGAGAGCCTGGCCTAAAGGTTCTAGCGCAGCTTGACGGCGGTGCCGGCGGCGGTAACGAGGATCATTGTCGTGCTCATGTTGGTATGAATGCTAACGCCTAGGATGCCATTTGCTCCCAAACGTTTGGCTCGCTGCTCCAACTCTTCCAAAACCTTTTTCTGGGCATTCTCGAGAACTTCTTCATAGGTTCTTGTGCGTCCCCCGATGATGTTGCGGAGGGCAGCAAGGAAGTCCCGTAGAACATTGGTGCCATAAACTACCTCGGCGGTAACAATGCCCAAGTAACGCTCAACCTCTCTACCTTGGAGCACGTCTGTAGTGGTCAGCAGCATGGCTTGTTTCCGCGTCACCCCCTCACAAGCTAGCCAATCCTCTCCAAGGTGGAAAGCTCTCCAACCAAGTGGTGGGAGCTAGAATGAGCTACCTCTAGGGCACCGTTTTTCAGCTAGCCAATGACAGCCCTAGTTCGCGTAGTGGGGAGCTTGAATCTGGACTTAGTGGTGCAGGTACCACGCCATCCTGGGCCTGGGGAAACGGTGCTGGGATCCGACTACGCCACCTACCCTGGCGGCAAGGGGGCCAACCAAGCGGTGGCAGCGGCACGGGCGGGAGCCCAGGTGGAGATGTGGGGGGCAGTGGGATCTGACAGCTTTGGCCGCCTGCTGAAAGAGAACCTGGAGCAGAACGGCGTCGATACCCACCACCTGCGGGAGCTGGAAGGGCCCAGCGGCATCGCTCTGATCACTGTGGATCCAGCAGGGCAAAACCGGATTGTGGTCAGCCCCGGCGCTAACAGTCGCTACACCCCCGCCCAGCTGCCTCCTTGGACGCCGGCAGCGATGGTTCTGCTGCAACTGGAAATCCCCCTGGCCACGGTGCAGGCGGTGGCAGAGCAAGCCTTTGCCCAAGGGATCCCCGTCCTGCTCAATCCAGCCCCTGTGGTGCCCCTGCCGGGATCCCTGTTGCGCCAGGTGCGCTACTTGGTGCTCAACGAAAGCGAAGCGGCTGCCCTTGCCCAATCTCCTGTGGAGACGCCGGAACAAGCCCAAAAGATCGCTCAGGAGCTCCAGAAGCACGGGATCCCAACCGTTATCCTCACCTTGGGAGGGGCAGGGCTGGTCTGGGCAGATGGGGAAGAAAGTGGCCATTGGCCCGCCCATCCCGTGGAGGTGGTGGATACCACCGCTGCCGGAGATGGGTTTTGTGGGGCCTTAGCTGCCTGTTTGGCTGCCGGCAGATCCCTGAGGGAAGCCCTGCGTTTTGCCAATGCCGCCGCTGCCTTGGTTGTAACCCGTGCAGGAGCCCAACCCAGCTTGCCCCAACGCTCTGAGATCGAGGCGTTTTTGGCCTCTGCCGTAGAAACAGCATAGACTGCTGCTTATCAAAAGTTTTCGACGTCTGCGGTGGAGAAGTTCATTGGCCGTTTGCGTGAGCGCTATGGGGAAACCGCAACCTCCACAGGACAGAGCGGGGCCAAATCCTTTTTCGGAGCTGCTACTCATAGCCGGCGGAGGGGATCCCTTGCTCCTTTTGAGTACTGCTCAATAGTGCCTTGCCTTCCCTTGTGGGTGTTTTTAGAGTTAGGAAGTGAAAAGAAAGTATTCGGTAACTCTGATAAAGGCCTGTGAGTACCCTCCTTGCTGAAGATGACGCTCTTTACCGTCAGCATGTCCATAGCCTACTGACGCAACATTTGCCTGAGTTCGGCCCGGTATACATGGCCTCGAATGGCCGAGAGGCGTTGGAACTTTACCGTCAGCACCACCCCAACTTTGTGTTGATGGACATTCGCATGCCTGAGATGACCGGGATCGAGGTAGCGCGGCAGGTTTGGTCAGAGTGCCCCAGCACGCGCATCATTTTTTGGTCGCATTTTGCCGATGAAGTCTATGTGCGGGAGCTGCACAAGATCGTGCCTCCGCAAACTGTCTATGGCTACCTTTTGAAAAATTGCACCGATGAAAAATTGGTCAGCGCCATCCAAGCGGTGGTGCAGGATGAGCAATGCGTGATCGACCGAGAGGTGCGCGGGGTCGATTCCCGTTCACAAAACAAAATCACCGGTCTCAGCGATGCCGAGTACGAAGTGCTGATCGACATTGCCCTCGGCCTCACCGACCAAGCCATTGCTGCACGGCGCTTTTTGTCCCGCCGAGGGGTAACCAACCGTCTGCGCAACCTCTACGACAAGTTAGAAGTCAGCAACGACCAAATTGAGAGCGACGAGTGGGGAACCACCTTCAGCTTGCGGGCCAGAGCCATCCGCCTTGCTTTCAAACGGGGGTTGATCAACGCCCAACTGCTGGATGAGGAGGAAGTGCATTTGGATCACTGGCTCAGCCGCTACCGACTGGATCCGTTGGACTAGAGAGGGGGTGTTCGAGCCGTCATCGCTCTTGGCAAGCACTTGTAGTCAATTCCCTTGCCAGCGACCAAGGAGACTTGGGCTCAATGGCTGGCCACCCCGCCAAAGAACTGGGATCAAAGCTCCCTCGTACCGCTATGGAGAAGCAAGCCGGCAGTGTGGGGGGTCGCTAGCGGAAAATCATCTCGGCAACCGCCTCAAAGCCGGCATCCAACAGCCGATCCAAGACCGACTGGGCCTGGCTGCGACTGTCGTACAGGCCCGCCTGCAACACTGTTCTGCCGTTGAAAACCGTTTCCACCGCCTCGGGGATGAGCTGCCGCAATCGGTTCAAGTCATCGCTGCTCTTGGGGGTCACCAACACGCGAAATTGAGTTGCCGTTCGCGTTGGCGAAACGGAGTCGTTACCCACAGCAACCACAGGGGGGGCAACTGGAGTTGTAGTGGGAGCAGAGGGAGTAGTTGGGATCCCCGTGGACGGGCGACGGGCCGGCGGAGGCAGGAGGGTGGTGATATCCGTGAGGGGAGCCGACGGTGGCCTGGGAACAGGGTCAGCCGGCTGGGCAGGTGTGGTAGAGCCATCGGGGGTGAAGGGGACAGCCACAAACTGCTCCCCCGGAGGTTGGGGCTGGGGAGTTGCCTGAGGGCTGGAGGGATCTGGCAAGATGCGCCCTCCGGATCCTTGGGGCGGAGAGGGGGGAACCGGGGCAGTAGACTGGGGCACCGTTAAAACCGGCAAGGTGGAGGGGGTCTCAGCGGCTGGCCGGGGATCCCTGGGAGTAGCCGGCTGGGCCGGAGCGCTGGGCAGAGCCAAAGTGCCAGGGGCAATGGGGCGGGGAGCGCTGTCGGGAAGGGCGGCAACGGTGGTTTGACCGGACAGATCCAGATCCCCTTTGACCTGGCCCCGCAGTTGGTTGCCGTTGGCATTGAGGCGCAGGCCGCGGGTGGCGTTGTTGATATCGTATTGGCCGTTGCCCTCAAAGATGTTGTTGCCGGGATCCGTGGCCGTGCCCAAATCCGGCTGGGCAGTGGTGATGGCGGTGAGGCCGGTCTCCAAGTTCTGGGCGATGAGATTGTTGCGCAGGATGGGCCTGGAGCTGCCCCCGACGATCACGCCGGTACGGTTCTGCAGGATGCGGTTGTTGCGCACAATAGGCGCCGAGCGCTGGTCGATGGTGATGCCAAAGCCGGTCTCCTGGAACAGGTTATTGATGATGGTGGGCTGGGAGGTGCCCAAGACGGAAATGCCGTTGGCCCCGTTTTTATAGAAGCGGTTGCCCTCCACCCAGGGATTGGCAGCGCCGGCAATGAAGATCCCATCGTGGATGCTGCCCACAAAGCTGTTGTTGAGAATGCGCGGGGAGGCAGATTCCACCCAGAGGGCATAGCCGCGCCGCCCCTGGTTGCGCAGGGTAATTCCTCGCACTTCTGCGCCGGTTTCTGCCAGCAGAGCAACATTTTGTCGGCCTAGGGTCGGGCTCATGTAGGTACCGCCGCCGGTGATGAGATAGCCCTCTCCCAAGGTGGACTCGTCCCCACGCAAGGTGAGGCCGGCTTTCAGACGGATGGGGAAGGTTTCGCCGCTCTCCTCGCTATATACCCCGGGAAAAAGCTGAATGACGCTGCCAGCCTCAGCCCGCTGAATGGCATAAGTAATCGTCTTGAAGGGGTTATTGCGGGATCCATCCCCACGGGTATCGCTGCCGTTGGCTGCATCCACAAAAATAGCCGGGCGATTGTCCGGGAGCGGGGGAGCTTGAGGCAGGGTCTGCTCGCCGGTAATACCAGTGTCCAGGGAAGTTTGCGCCCAGCCGGGATCCAACTTTGCTGTCAGCAGTAAGGTGGTGCCAAGCATCAGAGAGGTTGCCAGCCGCGTCAGCATTGCAGAACGATGGCGCTGCGCCCGCAGGCCGGGCAGGACTGCTGTAGATTGGTGTTCGCCGGATTTCTGCAGACCAATAGGCAGTAAGGACAATAAGGAAGAGATCATGGTGGTTATCCTCACACCAGGCTGGGCTAGAGAAGAAAGGCCGAGGTTATCCTACCAAACTGAGCAGGCAGGGGCCTGCCCTATCCGCCAACTCCAAATACGGACTAACGCAGGCTTTTTTTTGCAAGTCTAACACTAGCCCTAGAGTAACCTCCCTGCTTGCGCCATGACCTACAAAACCCTTGTCCCCGAACATCTGCCCCAAGAGCCGTCGCTGCTTGAATCCGGGATCCTGCTGTCTCCGGTCTCACCGTGGCAACCCCTGATTCATCTGCTGCTGTTGGGGATCCCGGCCTTCTTGCTGCTCTTGGGAAAGCTGATGGCTCAGCCGGTCTTGGGCTGGGGGGCGGTGCTGGCTTGGCTGGGCCTGGCGGGCTGGTGGGGGCGATCGCTTTGGGCTCAGATCGGACGCCGTCTTTGGCAGTGGCTGACCACTTGGCCTCAATTGGCCTGGGCGGGAGTGGCCCTCAGCTTGGCCGTGATGGGAGGGATTGCCGGGAGCGGGCTGTTTTCTGCCTTGGGATCCCTGAGTTGGGAAGCAATTGGGGCTTTGGGAGAAGTGTTCGGGGCCACAGGCCAAATCTTGATCGCCATCCTGGCCGCCTACATCGCCTGGCGGCAGTACATCATCTCCCGCGATCTCACCATTCAGCAGAATATCATCACCCAGCAGCAGACCATCGACGCCTACTTTGAAGGCATTTCCAACTTGGTCTTGTCTCCCGATGGGCAGTTGGACGATTGGCCCCTGGAGCGGGCCATTGCTGCCGGGCGCACGGCTGCTCTGTTGAATGGGGTGGATCGCTTCGGCAAAGCCAAGATCCTGCGCTTTCTCTCCACTGCCAATCTGCTCAGCCCTCTGCGGCGAGACGAACACCTGGGCCGACCTATCCTGGATGGCAAGGGGGGCTACCAGCGGGATCGCCTGCACGGGATCCGGGTGGTCAGCCTGGGCACGATGCTGGAGGGAGCCGACCTGCATGGCACCCTGTTGCGGGCGGTGGATTTCAGCGAAGCCAGCCTGGAGCGGGCCAACCTGAGCGGCTGCGATCTCAGCCACACCAACCTGTGCGGAGCCAACTTGCGGGATGCCGATTTGCGGGGAGCAGACCTTTACCGCGCTTTGCTGTTTGTGGGATCCCCTCAGACGGCTTCCCCCGCTCAGCCGGGGCAAAAGCCGGATTTTAAGACCGGAGCCTACACCGGAGCTATCGTGGCAGGGGCAGATTTCCGCCAGGCTCGCCGCCTTTCCCCCGAACAACGGGCCTACCTGGCCGCCTGGGGGGCCGAGCTGGATCCCGAGTCCGAACCTCCCCTCAACTCTCCTAGGCCGCGTTCGGATCCTGCCGACAAAACAGAGTCGTTTCCCCCCCCTGCTTCCCCAAGCCCTTGAGCGAGAATGCATTGATGAGCCTGGTTCAGGGCTTTTGCTGCCGATTTTTCGGCCATTGCAACCCGTCTCTTTCATGGGGATGAGGGCGATCCCTTTCAATTCTCAAACATGGCACGGTTGCTCACCAAGTTCTGGCTGCTGGAGCGCTATCTGTTTGGGGAGATGCTCACCCCGGTGCTGGCCGGTATTGCCGGGGGAACCCTGCTGCTGCTGGTGGGCCGGTTGTTTACCCTGGCCGAGCGGCTGGTCGAGGGATCCGTCCCCCCCCTGACGGTGTTGCGCCTCTTGGTTTTGGATCTGCCGGAGATGGTGGTGCTGGGTATGCCCATTGCCGCCTTTTTTGCCACCATGCTCACCTTGGGCAAGCTGAGCGGCAACAGCGAGATCACCGCTATGCGGGCAGCCGGGATCCCTTTTAGCCGGATTTTCCGACCCCTGCTGCTGGTGGGGTTGGCCATGAGCTTGAGCGCTTTTTTCATTAGCAACGTGCTGCTGCCAGCCAGTAAACAGCAAATCCGCCAGATCGATCAGCAAGCTTTGCTGGCCCAGGCCACCACCCCGGTGCAATACGACGTCTTTTTCAAAACCGAAGACAACCTCTGGTTCTTCATCCGCCAAGTGGATCCCCGGTTGAATACCATGCAAGATGTCACGATTTTGCGGGTGGATCCCTTGCCGGGAGGCAAATACCAGTTGGTGGAAGTGACCTTGGCCGCTCAGGCAGTGTGGAACGGACTGGAGTGGAGCCTCAGCGAAGGGGCAACCCACCTTTACGGCCCCACGGGTCTCAGCATTGCCGAGCAAACGTTTCATCGCAAGCCGTTGCAAGTTTCTCAGGATCTGGCTGCCCTGATGCAGCCGCCGGTTCCCCCCAGCGAGTTGAGCTTGCCGGAGCTGGCAGAGCGGATTTCCCGCCTGGCCCGCTCCAATCTCAATACTCAGGCTCTGCGCACCGAGTTCCACATGCGCTTCTCCCTGCCCTTGGCCAGCTTTTTTGCCGTGCTGATTTCGCTACCCCTGGGATCCAGCACTGCCCGGCGGGTGGGACGCTACGGGGGCGTCGTCTTCGGGATCCTGTTGGTGTTTGGCTACTACGTGGTTCTGAGCGTGTCTCGCAGCTTGGGAGAAGTGGGAGCCCTTCCCCCTTGGGCGGCAGCCTGGAGCTTCAACATCTTGTTCGGCGGCATCGGACTGGTGCTGCTGGCCCGTTTCCTGCGCTAGGGATCCACCCTAGAATCCGCCAGTCTCAGTTCTCAAGGATGTCTCGAAGAAGGCAGGGATCAACTTTCCTTTCTCTCTCCTCTCGCCTCGCGTAGCTCAGGTTTCCGTCCCCTTGCGGGGAAAAGGTAGGGATCAACGCACTTCGCCAAGTCCAGCTCATCTAGATTCCCTCAAAGGCTAGTTTCCGTCCCCTTGCGGGGAAAAGGTAGGGATCAACATTCTTCACCAAAACCACCATCCCATTGCCAGTGAGGGATCCGTTTCCGTCCCCTTGCGGGGAAAAGGTAGGGATCAACTTGAGGGAGAGCGGATGGGAAGGCCTTTGGTCACCTACGTTTCCGTCCCCTTGCGGGGAAAAGGTAGGGATCAACCTGTACATTCCCGGTCTTGCAAAAGCTGCTGCTATGATCTGGGCGTTTCCGTCCCCTTGCGGGGAAAAGGTAGGGATCAACCACACGTTGAGAAAGTAAACCTGACTCCAATCAAGCTTGTTTCCGTCCCCTTGCGGGGAAAAGGTAGGGATCAACCTCCCACTAACTCTCCCCCCCCCCCCCCCACCAACCAAGACACCGTTTCCGTCCCCTTGCGGGGAAAAGGTAGGGATCAACGTTCTACTGGGTCATTGGACCCACCGACAAGGCCACCCTATGGTTTCCGTCCCCTTGCGGGGAAAAGGTAGGGATCAACCCTAATCGTTAGCGGTCCAGTAGCACTAATGGGCTACTCGTATAGTTTCCGTCCCCTTGCGGGGAAAAGGTAGGGATCAACTTCCACGTCGTTGAGGTCAAAGTTCGGGGAGGAACTAAGTAGTTTCCGTCCCCTTGCGGGGAAAAGGTAGGGATCAACGTTGTTTCTTTCCCGTAAAGGGAGGTCTAAAATGGCTGTTTCCGTCCCCTTGCGGGGAAAAGGTAGGGATCAACCAGCACCCAGGTTCATAACTGGGTGTTATTTATTCCCACGTTTCCGTCCCCTTGCGGGGAAAAGGTAGGGATCAACCTTCTCAATGAAGTTTTTTGAGAACGGGTTGTAAATGTATACCGTTTCCGTCCCCTTGCGGGGAAAAGGTAGGGATCAACGGCCTAAGTACGCCCTGGGACGTAAAGAGAAAATCGGGTGTTTCCGTCCCCTTGCGGGGAAAAGGTAGGGATCAACCTGGCACGTACCGGATCAATGGCGTGTGCCAGATAGCGTTGTTTCCGTCCCCTTGCGGGGAAAAGGTAGGGATCAACGGGTCGACGCCATACGGTTTGTACGTTCTCGCTTAGTCACGTTTCCGTCCCCTTGCGGGGAAAAGGTAGGGATCAACTACAGGTGCAAAGCTGCCCGAATACAATCGGCATCCCCATTGTTTCCGTCCCCTTGCGGGGAAAAGGTAGGGATCAACTCTCCACTCGCGGAGGCTTCAAATACGCCCTAGGTTGTAGGAAGTTTCCGTCCCCTTGCGGGGAAAAGGTAGGGATCAACCTGCCATCTCCCGTCTGGGGCTATCGGGATATCGACTCTGTTCGGTTTCCGTCCCCTTGCGGGGAAAAGGTAGGGATCAACACGCTCTACCCGGTAGCCGAGCAGTACTTCGCTAAAGTCTTCGTTTCCGTCCCCTTGCGGGGAAAAGGTAGGGATCAACAACCCTTTTGTAGGTGGTGGCTTGCCACCCCCACCAAGTTTCCGTCCCCTTGCGGGGAAAAGGTAGGGATCAACTAGCTAAGTGGAGTACTCCCTATTGGCATCGATCTACCGTGTTTCCGTCCCCTTGCGGGGAAAAGGTAGGGATCAACCCTTGGCGGGTATCGATCCCTGCAGGTAAGCGGAGTTGGTTTCCGTCCCCTTGCGGGGAAAAGGTAGGGATCAACGAATACTTTATGACAGTATTCTACTTTCGGGGATCTTGGATGATCTGTTTCCGTCCCCTTGCGGGGAAAAGGTAGGGATCAACGCTGCTTTGCAGATGGTGACTTTGGTCTGATTTACAAAGGCTAGTTTCCGTCCCCTTGCGGGGAAAAGGTAGGGATCAACGTCAGAGGGGGAGGAACTAGCTTAGCTCACACGCGGTGGCCCGTTTCCGTCCCCTTGCGGGGAAAAGGTAGGGATCAACAAGTACTCCGCAAACAAAAGGGGTCGAAGAACCGCAGTTTCCGTCCCCTTGCGGGGAAAAGGTAGGGATCAACGTTCTGGGGCGAACACGCACGAACCCGCTATATCGAGGTTTCCGTCCCCTTGCGGGGAAAAGGTAGGGATCAACCGGACCCGGCTTGTGCTCACGTACGTGGGCAAGGCTGTTTCCGTCCCCTTGCGGGGAAAAGGTAGGGATCAACTACTGTTTCCAGATCGTAGAACACGACATCTGTGCCCCCGGTTTCCGTCCCCTTGCGGGGAAAAGGTAGGGATCAACCTTTATCCCTGATGAAGGGAGAGGTGTTTATGGAACCGGTTTCCGTCCCCTTGCGGGGAAAAGGTAGGGATCAACGGCACCTGGGTGTCCTTCTTCCGTGTTTAAGGGAGTATATAGGGTTTCCGTCCCCTTGCGGGGAAAAGGTAGGGATCAACGGATTGCGGGATCTCAGCCCAGCGGGCCTGAATGTGGTTTCCGTCCCCTTGCGGGGAAAAGGTAGGGATCAACAGCCTTCATTAGAAACAACCGTGTAGTCATCGTTAAGAACGTTTCCGTCCCCTTGCGGGGAAAAGGTAGGGATCAACATTAATTTAGACTACTTTGAGTTGGTGAATCCTAGACTCAACGTTTCCGTCCCCTTGCGGGGAAAAGGTAGGGATCAACCCAGGCCTCGACAGTGACTTTTTGACCGGCAAGAAATTTGTTCAGTTTCCGTCCCCTTGCGGGGAAAAGGTAGGGATCAACCTCTGGAAATCGGGTTCGAAAAAGACCCGAATGTCGTGTTTCCGTCCCCTTGCGGGGAAAAGGTAGGGATCAACTCCCTGCTAATTGGAGGTTGAAATGTTGGTTTACCGTTTCCGTCCCCTTGCGGGGAAAAGGTAGGGATCAACCACTATGTAGAAGGTCTCACCCTGGGCTATAAGTTTGGGTTTCCGTCCCCTTGCGGGGAAAAGGTAGGGATCAACATTTTCTCAGACTCCTCATAGGCGTTAGGGATGTAGACGTAGTTTCCGTCCCCTTGCGGGGAAAAGGTAGGGATCAACACTTACTACGAACTGGCTCCATGCGGGGTTGGATACGTTGTTTCCGTCCCCTTGCGGGGAAAAGGTAGGGATCAACGCCTTGGGGGCTAGAACCCGTTCAGGTTTGGGCAGAAGAGGTTTCCGTCCCCTTGCGGGGAAAAGGTAGGGATCAACTTTAGTTGGTCCGAAATAGAGCACCCACTCGTAAACGGCGAGTGTTTCCGTCCCCTTGCGGGGAAAAGGTAGGGATCAACGAGGAAGAATAGTATGAACTAACCAACACACCACAAACCAGTTTCCGTCCCCTTGCGGGGAAAAGGTAGGGATCAACTTCCCTGCCTTGGAGGTTAACATGTCTAGTCAAACTATATTGTTTCCGTCCCCTTGCGGGGAAAAGGTAGGGATCAACAAAGGATTACTCAAGCCCTCCCTATGCTTAAGTAATCCAAGTTTCCGTCCCCTTGCGGGGAAAAGGTAGGGATCAACCATGGCGGCTCCTGCGCGGAGCACCCAAATCGTTGGCTAGTTTCCGTCCCCTTGCGGGGAAAAGGTAGGGATCAACGTAGAACGGGGTTGCGCCAAGCTTCGATGTAGACTTTTTGGTTTCCGTCCCCTTGCGGGGAAAAGGTAGGGATCAACCCTCCTATCTCCCTAAAGCGGAAGGGAGATTGGAGATCTCCCCTAGTTTCCGTCCCCTTGCGGGGAAAAGGTAGGGATCAACCAGCAGTCTGCCGGCCCCAGCCCTGCTTTACTCACCCTTGTTTCCGTCCCCTTGCGGGGAAAAGGTAGGGATCAACCTTCGGTCCGAACGCTGCGAGTATATCCGCAGCGTCGCGTTTCCGTCCCCTTGCGGGGAAAAGGTAGGGATCAACAATACACACCTGTTAGCAATTGCCCCTACTAAATCTAGTTTCCGTCCCCTTGCGGGGAAAAGGTAGGGATCAACGGGGAGGTTAGAAAGCTAGTCCAAGAGCTCAGCTTTGCGTGTTTCCGTCCCCTTGCGGGGAAAAGGTAGGGATCAACATGCCTTAGGCATCAGGGAATAAACCTCCCCCACCAACACCGTTTCCGTCCCCTTGCGGGGAAAAGGTAGGGATCAACAAGTTAAACCCACAGGCTGCAGCAATTGTGTCTCACCCAGTTTCCGTCCCCTTGCGGGGAAAAGGTAGGGATCAACTGGTTTTTCTATCTGCCTAAGGGAGCACATCCCTAGTGGTTTCCGTCCCCTTGCGGGGAAAAGGTAGGGATCAACTTGTGCTCCCTTAGACATACCACAAAACCACCTTAGTTACGTTTCCGTCCCCTTGCGGGGAAAAGGTAGGGATCAACCAGTGCGCACGGTAGATCAGCTTAAGACTCAAAATGAAATGTTTCCGTCCCCTTGCGGGGAAAAGGTAGGGATCAACCCTTATGGGACGATTTAACTGGGGGGACGCCATACGGTTTGTTTCCGTCCCCTTGCGGGGAAAAGGTAGGGATCAACAGCCATAATTAGTCTCCTTCGGTAGGTGAACAACTAAGTTTCCGTCCCCTTGCGGGGAAAAGGTAGGGATCAACCCTACCCCCGGAAAAGCTTGAATCCATGCAGTTTTCAAGGTGCGTTCGCGAGGGAGTACGGAGACTTCGTGACATAGATGTTAACATTGCTCTTGGGGATAAGCGCAAGCAAGAAAATTGGGCTTTCTGAGGCTGTTATGTCTTGTTTTCGTGCCAATCATGGCAAGAGATCTAGGTTTGCCCTTGAAATCTTGAGCTAACAAAATTAGCCTGGCGATTGCTTGCCCCGACAGATCGCGCACAAAACTTTACAATTTTCGCTCTCCTGCTCAGGCCAGGGATCCCATTGCGGGGAGAGTCTGTCTAGACTGGAAAGCAGCCCTACGGGGATCCCTATGCGAATTGGCGTGCCCAAAGAGATCAAAGAGCAAGAGTTCCGTGTCGGGCTGACACCGGCGGCGGTGCGGGCCTTAACCGAACAGGGGCATCAGGTGTGGGTGGAAACCCAAGCAGGCCAGGGGGCGGGCTTCACGGATGAGGACTACCAAAAAGCGGGGGCCAAGCTGGCTGTCACTCCTGAGGAGATCTACCGGCAGGAGCTGGTGGTGAAGGTAAAGGAGCCCTTGCCTGCCGAGTATCCTCTGCTCCATCCCGACCTTATTCTGTTTACCTATTTGCACTTGGCCGCCAGCCGCGAGCTGACCCAGGCGCTGTTGCAATCGGGGGCCACCTGCCTTGCCTATGAAACGGTGGAATTGGCAGATGGATCCCTGCCTTTGTTGGCGCCCATGAGCATGATTGCCGGGCGGCTCTCGGTGCAATTTGGCGCCCATTACCTCACCCGACAACAGGGGGGGCGAGGCGTGTTGCTGGGCGGGATCCCAGGGGTATCGCCGGGACGGGTGGTGATCTTGGGCGGAGGCACGGTGGGCACCGAGGCGGCCAAAATGGCCGTAGGCTTGGGGGCACGGGTGCAGATTTTGGACATCAACCTGCAGCGGCTGAACGAGCTGGAGCTGCTCTTTGGATCCCGTGTGGAGCTGCTCTACAGCACGGCCCAAAGCGTGGAAGAGTGTGTTCGCGAGGCCGACCTGCTGGTGGGGGCAGTGTTGGTGCCGGGAAGGCGGGCCCCGGTCTTGGTGGGAGAAGAGTTGGTGGCCCAAATGCGTCCTCGCTCCCTCATTGTGGATGTGGCGGTGGATCAGGGGGGGTGCATTGCTACCACACGGGTTACCACCCATGCCCAGCCGGTTTACGAAGCCCACGGGGTGTTGCACTACGGCGTTCCCAACATGCCGGGGGCTGTCCCCTGGACTTCGACCCAAGCGCTGGTCAACGCCACTCTCCCCTACATCCTCAAGCTGGCCAACCTCGGCTTGCCCGCTGCTTTGGAACAAGACCCGGCCTTGGCCAAAGGGCTAAACGTCAGGGCAGGCAAGCTCATCCACCCGGCGGTGCGAGCCACCTTTCCAGACCTGGGCTAGCTCAGGCAGGGGTTGGCTCCCTGGGGAGAGATGCTACTGTCGCCAGGACAGGACATAGCGCTCCAGAGCCGCGAAAAAGGTGTAGAGCAAGACACCCATGAGGCCGAGGGCAGCCAAACCCGCAAAGGCCAAAGGCACATCAAAAGAAGAACTGGCCGACACGATCAGGTAGCCCAGCCCCTGGTTGGAAGCCACCGTCTCCGAGATCACCGAGCCGACAAAAGCAAAGGAGATGGCCACTTTCAACGAGGCAAACAGGTAGGGCATGCTGTGGGGTAGCCCCACCTTGGTGAAAATCTCCCAAGAGCTGGCCCCCAACGATCGCAGCACATCCCGCATTTCGGCTTCCACCGTCTCCAGCCCCACCGCCACATTGACCGCAATGGGGAAAAAGGCCAGCAAAAAGGCCGTGATCACCGCCGGGATCAGGCCCAAGCCAAACCAAATCGCCAGCAGCGGCACCAAAGCCACCTTCGGGATGGTGTTAAACCCCACCAGCAGCGGGTACAAACACAGATGGGCCAGGCGGGAGCTGCCGATGATCGATCCCAGCAATATCCCCCCCACCAAAGCCAGCACAAAGGCCAGCAGCGTCGAAGTGAGGGTGGTTAGGGAGTGGCGCATAATCACCGGGCTCCATTGGTTCATGGCTGCCAGGATCTCGGTGGGCGCCGGCAGAATGAAGCGAGGAACGTTGAACAGCCCCACCCCCACCTGCCAGAGCACAAGGGTCAAAACGATGGTGACAGCGGGCAAGACCACAGAAGCCGTTTGGGTCTGCAAAAATCGGTCAAATGATTTTTTCATGGGATCCCTCGGCAGAAATGCGCGGTAACCTGTCCAGCAAACCTTTCCAGATTTTTTGGATCAAGGGCTCTTTGGCCTAATAGCTGCGCCGAATGTGCTGGCGCACTTCCGAGACCAAGCGGTGAAACTCGTCCGTCAGGCAGATCTCCAGCGGGCGTGGACGGGGCAGATCCACTTTGAGGGAAAAGATGATCTCGCTAGGCCGTGGCCCCATCACATAAATGGTATCGGAGAGGAAAACCGCCTCCCGCAAATCGTGAGTGATCAAAATGGCGGTGCAGCCGGTGCGCAGCCACAGCCGCTGCAACATTTCCCACATATCCTCGCGGGTAAAGGCATCCAGAGCAGCAAAAGGTTCGTCCAACAGCAGCAGCTCCGGCTGATGGATCAAAGCGCGGCACAGGGAAGCCCGCTGCCGCATTCCCCCGGAAAGCTGCCAAGGATAGGCTTTCTGAAAACCCTCCAAGCCCACGGTGGCCAGCAGCTCCAGCGCCGACTTCTCGTGCTGGGCCAGGTTTTGCTTGAAGGTGCGCTTGTAGGGCTCCACCACCTCCAACGGCAGCAACACGTTCTCCAGGGTTGTGCGCCAGGGCAGCAGCACCGGGTTTTGAAAGGCCATGCCCACACTCTTCAGGGGGCCGGCGATGGGCTGCAACTGAAAGTAGAGGGTGCCGCCATGGTCAGTGTTCAGGCCGGCCATCATCTTCAAAAGAGAAGTCTTGCCACAGCCGCTCGGCCCAACAATGGAGACAAACTCCGAGTGGGCAACAGAAAAGCTGACGTCGCGGATGATCGTGACTGGGGATCCCTTGGTGGGGTACTGCAGCGAGACGTGGCGCAACTCCAGAACGGGCTTGCCCGAAACAGCGGGGGAAGATAACCCACTTTGAACCACCCTCTGCGACTCCAACATTGACTCAACTCCAATGATTTTCATAGTGGCCCAAGTGAGGGCTGATCCCCCTGATCCAGACAGATGATGGCGGGAGCAATGAGGGTTGCAGGCCGGTTTATCTCGATTGGTATGGCCAACCCCATCCCCACTACATCAGAGAGAGGGGCAGCCAGCTGTGTTGCCAGATACTTTGTGGGCCGGTGAGGTCCCCCCATGTTCAGCTTCAGGAGATGTGGGATCCCCGAGGGCCCGGTCATCGAAGACAGTAAACTACCCGACACCCGTGCTATGCGCAGGGTGCGGGCTTTATCCCAATCCCTAGCGGCCCCAGAGGACAGCTAAGTTTCGGAATTTCAGGCGAGTTTACAGTCGCCCCAAGG
>NZ_JBSSCS010000026.1:0-41950 GCF_054060015.1 Thermostichus sp. MS-CIW-25 | reverse complement strand
TGTTGCGCACGAACTGGGCAGTCCGAATGGCCTCATCCAGGGCTTGGTACTGCTGGGCTGTGCCGTTGAGGAGCTTGGCTTCGAGGACGCGCATGAGCCTACTTTATCAAAGGTCTAGCAAGATAAAAGCCGCTCTTGTCGCGTCAGCGGGCCGTAGGCCTTAGGGCGGGGCTTTAAACCCAGTTTTCTTGGTAACTGCAAGGATTGACAATAGAGATCGCCGGTACGTTCCAGATGACCTTGAAGTAGCGATGCGCTTTTTGGACTCCGACCCATGCCCGAACAATCGGATCCCCTCACCCGCAGCTTGATTGCCCTGATCCGGGGTTACCAGGTCGGCATTTCTCCTTGGCTGCCACCTGCTTGTCGCTATTACCCCACCTGCTCTCAGTACACCTTGGAAGCGGTGCGGCGCTACGGTGCCCTACGAGGGGGTTGGCTGGGGATCCGTCGCCTCTGTCGCTGTCATCCCTGGCACCCAGGGGGCTACGATCCGGTTCCCGATTTGCCGGGATCCGCGCCGACCCAGAAACCCTCCCCCCAGCCGGGCTCCCACTCTAGAGACACCTAGCACTTAGGTTGATTGTGGGTAGCAAGCCACAACCTCGATTTCTACTCGGGCATTGAGGGGCAGGCGGGCCACCTGTACGCAAGAGCGAGCCGGAGCCGGATCGGTGGCAAAAAACTCTCGATAAACCTCGTTCATGGCCGCAAAATCCTCCATATCGGCCAGGAAAACCGTTGTCTTCACCACCTGGGAGAGAGTGGTGCCCCCCGCTTCCAGCACCGCCTGCACGTTCAGCAATGCCTGCCGAGTTTGAGAAACAATGTCCTCCCCCACCAGTTTGCCGGTTTTGGGATCCAGGCCCACCTGCCCGGCAGTAAACAGGAATGGCCCCAGAGCAGCAACACCCTGGCTGTAGGGGCCGACAGGAGCGGGGGCAGCTTCGGTTTGCACGCCACAAAGACATGGCCCAGGCCGATCCCGGTAGTGGCCGATCTCTGGCTGGGCCGGCTTCGTCTGCTCCATAGAGGTTTGCCCAACTCTGTCGCTACGCTACCACAGGTGGATCGCCAAAAAGCGGGGCCAAGAATGCCAAGATGAACTCGTTGAGAGGGAGAGGGATCCATGCCTTTGATCAAGCTGCAAACCTCTGTGCAACCAGAAATCGCCGCAGTAGAGGAACTGCTTAAGGTGCTGTCTGCTGCTCTATCGGAACAGTTGGGCAAGCCGGAAGCCTACGTGATGACCGCCTTTGAGGGTGGGATCCCGATGACCTTTGCTGGCAGTGGGGATCCCTGTTGTTACCTAGAAATCAAGAGTATCGGGCAATTTTCCGCCCAACAAACCCGGGCCATGAGCGAGTTTTTTTGCGGCACCATCGAGGCCCGATTGGGGATCCCCAAGAAGAGGATTTACATTGAGTTCAGCGATGCCAAAGGCTATCTTTGGGGATGGAACGGCACGACTTTCGGGTAAAGATACTTCCCCCACTCCAAGAGCTGTCTACTCTGGCTTGCCCTAGCTCGCCTCACAAGAACTTTGTAGGAGTTTAGCCAATGGAAGAGCTACCTCAACTCAACACAAATCCCCAAAAGCAGCGGATTTTGCTTAAGCTTGCTACCGGCTTGGGCTTGGCCATTTTTATCTTTTGGGCAGCCCATCGATTGGGATTTTTTGGAGTTATTCAAGACTGGCTCGCCGAAGCTCTGGCTTGGATTGAAAGCTTGGGGTTGCTGGGGCCGATCCTCTTCATTGCCATTTACATTGTGGCGACGGTGCTGCTTCTACCAGCCTCGGTGCTGACCTTGGGGGCAGGAGCTGTGTTCGGGGTGGTGGCCGGAACTGTGTATGTGCTAATCGGGGCAACCATTGGAGCGAATTTGGCCTTTTTCATCGGGCGCTACTTGGCGCGGGAACAGGTGGCGAAATGGATTGAGGGAAATGCCAAGTTTGCGGCCATCGACCGAGCAGTGGGACGTGAGGGATGGAAAATAGTCGGCCTGATTCGGCTGTCGCCTGCGTTTCCCTTCAATGTGCTCAACTACGCCCTGGGGCTGACCCAAATTTCTTTTCTGGATAACTTGCTGGGCACCGCTGGAATCGTGCCGGGCACTTTTATGTATGTGTACATCGGCTCGTTGGCGGGATCCCTGGCCGACATGGAAGGCGCGGAGTTGGATCCTCAGGCTCAAACCGCCCAATGGGTCGTTCGCCTCGTGGGGCTCATCGCCACCATAGCCGCTACCGTCTACGTCACTCGCATTGCCCGCAAAGCCCTACAAGAAGCGGTAGAGCCTGCCTAGGGAATTGCATTTTAAACAAGAATGAAATCTGTTGCATTGCTTCCCAACTCCTCTCTCTCTGGGAGAAGGACTGGAGGTGGTCGCGGAAGCGGCGCGGAGCGTTTGGGCAGCAGTAGGAGTGTCTCAATCCAGTTTGAAATGACTATAAGTTGGCTCGGCGAGCTAGTGTGTAGAAAGCACCGGGTTGAGAACGCTCACCGTTGGGCAGAGGCTTAGCCGACAGCTTGACAGAGGGTTTCCTGCCTGATACATTTACGCTGAACACTGCTGAACATCACTGTTCAACTATGCAGCGATAGCATTCTGTTTGTTTCCAAACAGAATGGCGGTATCCCGCAAAGCTTTGAGTAGAATACCCAAAGCGCAGTTTCCGTGTCGTCTTACTACCAATTTTCTGCTTTGCTTTGGCTACCATGTTGGCAGACTCGAAAGTAAACAGAAAGATCAACTGGTAGTAATCCGTACTGAACATATTATACATTATTTTCAGTATAGTTGAGCTTATTATTGACTAGAGTCATGCTCTCTCGGTCTTGTTCGGCCAGCTCCTGGATGGCCTGTTGGTACACCTGGGCAGGTGTGGATCCCTGGTTGACTTGCTTCAGCCAGCGTTGGGCCTCATTGCCCTGGTGGAGCAAAGTTTGCAAGGGAGCTAGAAAACAGCCCAAGCCTTGAGGTTGGCCAATACGCCAAGCTTCGGTCAGCAGCTCTTCGATCCACTCTTGGGCCGCCCGTTCCCGGCCTGTCCGCCAATCGACCAAATGAGATTGCAGCGATTCTCGAGCAGCAGCCTGCTCGTTGGCTTCGCAAAGGCTCTCCAGCTCTGTTGGGGTAAAGGGCCCCCGCAAGGGATCCAGCGCTTCCGGCTGGGCCAGCAACTGCCAGAGACGGGCTTCCACCAAGGCGGTAATCGCCAGAACCATTACCGGATCCCCCACCAGATCGCAAATGCGCAGCTCCACGCGGTTGAGGTGGTAGGGCCGCTCCGGGCCGTTGGGTCGCACCGAGGCCCACAGGTGGCGCACATTCTGCATGGTGCCCAAGGCTAGCTGCTCCTGGATCCAGGCAATGTAGTGGGCGTGATCCCGGAAGAAGGGCACCTGAGCCGGCGTTTTGGGGAACACCTGCCAACGGCTGGAGTGGGATCCCGTCACCCGTCCGTCCAGAAAAGGGGAGGAAGCGCTCAGAGCTAGGTAGAGAGATGCTTCCGCTCGCAGCAGGCGACAGGCCCGGAAGATGGCCTCGGTACCTGGCAGGCCAACATTGATGTGAATGCTAGCAGTTACCACCCGCGTGCCATAGGTGCGCTCGATGTAGTCGTGGTAGGGGTTGCCGGGATCCGACCGCTCGAAGTGGTCGCTGCCGCCCAAAGCTAGCGTGCTCCCCGGCAGAAGGGTGTAAGGGCCAAGACGGCGCAAAAATTGCCGCAACTGTAGGCGAGGCCGCAACAAGGCACAGAGCAGGTCTTCGTAGCGGCGGAGAGGGGGGGTGATGTACTCCACATTGCGCCGATCCGGCTCCCGCACAAACCCTGGCAAAGCCTGGCAAATGCGATCCGACAAGCCCACCACTTCCCCGGCGGCGGTGCCGGTGTACATTTCCACCTCAAAGCCCTTGGTCAACAGCACAGGCCAGCCTCCAGCCGCAGCCTCACCAGTCTAACCTTTCTCTTCTCCCCTCATTGTCCTGGGGTTTGGCAGGGAATTGGCCGATGGTAGGGAAGTTTCTCGACCTGTTTTAGGATGTACCTGTAAAGCAGTTTCGGGAAGAGACAGAGTGGGGGATCCCATCTACATCCTGGGAGCGGGGCCGGCAGGCATGGCGGCTGCCTATCGCTTGAACCAACTGGGTTTTTCCGTAGTGGTGGTAGAACGAGAGGAGAAGGTCGGGGGTTTGGCCAAAAGTATTCAGTATCAGGGGTTTATCTTGGACTATGGCCCGCACCGTTTTTTCACTAAAATCCTGCCGGTGCGAGAGTTGTGGAATCAGGTTTTGGAATCCGAGCAAGTAACCGTCCGACGGCTCACCCGCATCTATTACCGCAAGCAGTATTTTCAGTACCCCATTCAGGCCTGGGAAGTCCTGCGCAAAGTGGGTTGGTGGGAAAGCCTGCACATTGTCCTTTCCTATCTCTGGGCACAATTAATTCCGCGACCAGCTCCCCAGAACTTTGCCGACTGGGTCAAAGGCAAGTTCGGCACCCGACTCTTTCAAATGTTTTTTGAAGGATATACGGAAAAGCTTTGGGGGATCCCTTGTACCGAGATCAGTGCTGATTGGGCTGCCCAGCGCATCAAAGGTCTCAGCCTTGGGCAAGCCATCCAAAAGGCCTTGGGGTGGAATCGAAGCTTGGCCAAGTCTCTGATCGACCAGTTTCAGTTTCCTCGTCTGGGATCCGGGCAGCTCTATGAAAAAATGCAGGAGTATTTGCTTGCCGAGGGACAAAAAGTCCTGCTCAACACAGAAGTAGTCACCCTCAGACATCGGGGATCCCAAGTTGTCGAGCTGCAACTGCGCAATCTTCAGGATGGAAGTGAAACTTGGGTCTCCCCCTCCCACGTCATTTCCTCGATCCCTCTGACGGTGTTGGTGCAGAGCCTGCGGAAATTGCCTCCCCCCCAAGTGCTGCAGGCAGCCCGCAATCTCAGATTTCGCAATACTGTCTTGGTTTACTTGATTGTGCAGGGATCCCAGCTCTTCCCCGATAACTGGCTGTATATCAACGATCCAACGGTGGGGGTGGGACGGGTGACCAACTTCGCCAATTGGTCTCCGGCCATGTTGCCCAACCAAGAGCAAACCCCCTTGTGCTGTGAGTATTGGTGCAACTTTGGGGATCCCTTGTGGCAAGCTCCTGAGGAGGAATTGCTGGCTTTGGCCGAGAAGGAGCTGCGTCAAATTGGCCTGCTTCACGATCAAAAGATCTACAGTGGCTTTGTGGTGCGCCTGCCCCGCACTTATCCCATCTATACCGGTAGCTATAAAGAAGATTTAGCCATTTTGCAGGAGTATCTCAGCCAGTTTGAAAATCTACAAGTGGTGGGCCGCTACGGCTCATTTAAATACAACAACCAAGATCACAGTTTACTGATGGGCTTGCTGGCGGCTGAGAACATTCTCCGACCCGGTAGTCACAATCTCTGGCAGGTGAACTCCGACGACGATTACCAAGAAGAAATCAAAGTGCCATCTTCACCCTTAACGATTCAGCGATGAGCTTTCCTCTCAGTCATCTGTTGCAGCGAGGTCGGCAGTACCTTGCCCCTTTCTTAGGGCAAATCTTGTTGCCCAGTTTGGCCTTGACAGTGCTGCAGATCTTTATGATCTCCCTCTGGAGTGAGGAGAGCGATTATGTTTCCATCTTCAAGGGCCTAACTCAGTGGGATAGCCATTGGTATCTCGGCATCACGCGGCGAGGGTACCAGTTTGTGGGCTTTGACAAGATTGCCTATGAGCAGAGCAACGTGGCTTTTTTCCCCGGCTACCCCCTGGCGGTGGCTGGAATCAGTCGCCTTTTGAGCGTTGACCCTGAACTAGGGCTTTACCTCACCGCCCAGCTCTTTTGCTGGCTGATGTGGGTTTACCTTTTCCTGTTCTACTGCAAGTGGCAAATTCCCCCGCTCTGGCAGGCTTTGGCAAGTTTGCTCATCCTGGTTTATCCCACCAGCTTTTATCTGTGTGTGGGCTACAGCGAGTCTTTGTTTACAGCTAGCTTGTTGGGTTTTCTCTACTGGTCAATTCATTGGGATCGTCCCCTGCTGATGCTCCTGGCCGGGATCCACGGCTTGGCAATGAGCGCCACCCGCATTGTGGGTTTGCCGGTAGCCTTGATTCCACTTCTCAATCTCTGGTCAGGATCCCGACGTTGGCTTTGGACAGTGGCGACAGTGAGCCTGGCTTTGCTGGGGGGGCTGGGCTTTTTTCTCTACTGTCAGCTTCGCTTTGGACGCTGGGATCTCTACATGGAAATGCAGTCCTACTTTGGCCCCAGCTCTGTCAATTACCTGGCCATTGTTCAAGCGCACACCTATACTCCTCTCTTTTCTATTGGTCATTGGCGATCCCTGTTTTCCTTTTCTGAAGCTTTGGAAGCTGGGATATGGGCAATTTCCCTCAGTCAAGTGTTTGTTCCTCTCACCTTGGGATCCCTACTGGTGACCGGTTTGATAGATGGGATCAGCTCCACAGCCGGCAAAAGTCGGCGCTGGCAGGAGCGGCTGGGGTTTCATTTGGCTGCTTGGGTGATGTTTTACATTGCCTTAGCAGGAATGAGTGTGGTGGGCCAGCGAAGTATGGTTCGCTATTGCCTGCCGGTTTACATCGTGCAGGTGCTGGCCTGGCTGCATTGGGCCAAACACACCGATTTCAGCTTCATCCCCCAACGGGCTTGGCGATATCTTGGCAGTGCCCTGAAGCTGGGGTATTGTCTTTTGGCTTTCATCTTTTTTGCCCTCAACCAAATCCTCACCTGGCGCTACGTCCAACATCTTTGGGTGGCTTGACGGAGCCGTCTTGACGAGAGAAAGAGCAATGTGCCGATGAGTCTTCGCCTCAGCCATCTGTTGCAGCAGATCCGCAAACTTTTAGGTTGCTTCTCTGTTCGGATTGCTTTGCTAGGCTTAGCGCTTACTATCCTGCAAGTGCTAACGATATACCTCTGGACAAAACGCGGTGACTATGCTTCTGCTTTCGCGGCTCTGAGTCAGCGGGATAGCTATTGGTATCTCAGCATTGTGCGGCGAGGGTACCAGTTTGTGAGCTTTGATAAGATTGCCTATGAGCAGAGCAACGTGGCTTTTTTCCCCGGTTACCCCCTGGCGGTGGCTGGAATCAGTCACCTTTTGAGCGTTGACCCTGAACTGGGGCTTTACTTAACTGCTCAGCTCTTTTGCTGGCTGATGTGGGTTTACCTTTTCCTGTTCTACCGCAGGTGGCAAATTCCCCCACTCTGGCAAATTTTGGCGAGCTTGATTATTTTCATCTATCCCACCAGCTTCTACCTGTGCGTGGGCTACAGCGAGTCTCTGTTTATGGCCAGCTTGCTGGGTTTTCTCTACTGGTTCATTTATTGGGATCGTCCCCTGCTGATGCTCCTGGCCGGGATCCACGGCTTGGTGATGAGTGCTACTCGGATTGTCGGCTTGCCGGTGGCGCTGCTCCCTTTTTTGAATCTCCTGAAAGCGGGGGAGAGAACCCAAGCCCGCCGTTGGTTTTGGACGAGTATGGCAGCGAGCTTGGCTCTGTTGGGTGGCCTGGGCTTTTTTCTCTACTGTCAGCTCCGCTTCGGACGCTGGGATCTCTACCTGGAAATGCAGCGTTACTTTACCGGCGTGAAAGCCAATTATCAAGCTATTTTCCAAGCTCGCACATATGTCCTTTCCGCCGAACGCTGGCAAAGCTTACTCTCTCTTTCTGCACCGATGAAAGACCCTGGGCTGTGGGCTGACGCTCTTAGCCAACTGTTTGTGTCTGCCACCCTGGGATCCCTGCTTGTTACAGGTTTAATGGATGCGGCAGGAGTTATGGCAGGTAGAAGCCAGTGTTGGCGGGAGCGGCTGGGATTTCACCTGGCTGCTTGGGCCATGTTTTACATTGCCCTGACGGGTACGAGCCCCTTGGGCCAGCGAAGCATGAGCCGCTATTGTCTGCCGGTTCACATCGTGCAGGTGCTGGCGTTGGTGCATTGGGCCAAACACACCGATTTCAGCTTCATCCCCCAAAGGGTGCTTGGCTATCTTGGCACTATCCTGAAGCTGGGCTACGGGCTTCTGGCTTTGATCTTCCTCGCCCTCAACCAAATCCTCACCTGGCGCTACGTCCACCATCTCTGGGTGGCTTGACTCCGCTTTCCTGAAGATAGGATGTGAGGGATCCCAACTTCTCACCGGCTGAGAGCTGTGGCGTTCTCTTCTCCCCGCAAGTCTCCCCGTCAAAAATCAGCCTCGCGTGTCGCTCAGACCCTTGAGCCCACCAAAATTTACCCCTGCCCGTGCTGCCACCAAGGTCAGTTACGCCTGATCACCCTAACCGAAGCCTTCGGGTGTAGCCGTTGCCAGCATATTTTTGCCATCACCCCCGACCGCCTGTACATCGAGCAACTGGCCGTTTCCTATCCCTACCGCAAAATGTGGTTCTGGAACGGCTACCAATGGGTGTTGCGGCGGGAAAACACCCTACAGGGATCCGCGCTCTTGGGCCTCACCCTCAGCTTGGGCATTGTCTTGGCGGTTGGGTTCATCGGCGCAGTGCTCTTCCCAAACCAAACCCAGTTGCTCAGTTGGTTCATGATTCTCGGCTTGTTGCTAACGCTGCTGATGGTAACGGCGATCCTGCTGCTGCGGCGGCCCTGAGACTTACGAGATCTGATCCGGCAACCGGTTTCTAGAGTCGGCAGCCCTGACACTTGTGGATTCAACCATTTCTTGTTAGCAGTGTTAGCAGTGGTCTGGAGAAAGCGGCGGATCTGTCTCTGATGGGCTAGGCGGGAGAAGTTCAAGTGACAGATTTCGGTTCAGACTTTGACTTAGGTACCACTCTGCGACAGGTACGCCGTTTGCTACCCCAACTGCAGCGGTTGAGCAGCCAAATCAAGCGCCAGGCCCTGCTGGCTCTCTCGCGGTGTTTGTTGGAGCGCTCCGATCTGCTCCTGGAAGCCAATACCCTCGACCTGGAAAGTTGCCGCGAGCAAACCGTACCGGAGTGGATCCTCAACGGCCTGAAGCTCACCCCCGAGCGTCTACAGCGATCCGCCCAGTTGCTGACTCTCCTGGCCCAGCAGCCGGATCCCATTGGCAAGCTGGAGAAGGGGTACCGCCAGGAGAATGGCCTGTTTATTGGCCGCTACCGCGTTCCATTGGGGTTGATCGCTCTGGTCTACGAAATCTACCCCGAGTTTGCCTTAAATGGCATTGGCATGTGCCTAAAAACAGGAAATGGCGTGATTTTGGCCAGCAGCGGTCCCATCCAGAAAACCCACCAGGCTATGGTCAACCTGTTGGCAGAGACGGCTTATGAGCACGGGATCCCGGAAGGGGCCATTCAAACCTTGCCCGCCCAAGACCGAACCGCAGATCCCCAAGTAGATTCCCCACTATTGCCGTTGTTACAGCAAACCCGCTACCTAGACCTGGTGATTCCCTGCGGTCGCCCCGGCTGGGTGGAGTTCCTGTTGCAGGCCAGCAAAGTGCCGACTCTGGCTACCCATTTGGGCTACGGCCACATCTATCTGGATCGCACCGCCCCTTGGCCTTTGGTCAAGTCGGTTTTGTTGGATCCCCTCGCCCAGTATGGCTCAGAAGGGATCCCTATCTATCAGCCCCTCACCCTCTGGCTGCTGATCCACACCGATTGGGCCGCCAACCATCTGACCGCCTTGGTGGAGGACTTGCTGGGTCACGGGATCGCTGTACAGGCAGCAGCACCCATCCTAGAGCAGTTCCCGCAGCTCCAGCCGCTTGGGGAAGGCTTTGACTCGACAGAACGACCTCATCTGCGCCTGCAGCCCATTGCCGACCTGACGGAGGCGATCGCCTGGATTAACAAAAATGGTTGCCGTCAATCGGAGACGATCCTCACCGATAGCCAATCGGCGGCCCAGCGCTTTCTCCAGGAAGTAGATGCCGCCCTGATCCACATCAACACTTCCCCCCTCTCGGCAGGCCGGGGAGCTGGGATCCCCACGTTGGGAGCGTTTCGCGACCTGTCTTTGGGCATTTCTACCCAGCGGCTGCACGTGCGCGGGCCCATCGACGTGGAAGCCCTGACAACGGTGAAGGTGGTGGCTCAGGGCGATCTGTAGAGCCGGGCAGCAACCCAACTGATGCGCCAAGGTTGGCCGGTCTGCCCAAGATCCAAGAGCTGGGATGAGGCTGGAGAATGAGAATGTAGATCGCCATCAGCTCAACATCCAACTGAGCCCAAAGGGAGGACTTTTTTGGGGATCGACCTTCGCAGTTACGTGTTTTTGGATCGGCTGCAACCCCAGTATGCTGCTTATCTGGGCACAGTAGCCTACGGCTTTTTGCCCCTGCCTGGGGACACTTCTTTGTGGGTCGAGATTTCCCCCGGCATCGAGATCAACCGCGTTATGGATATTGCCCTGAAGGCCACCTCGGTGAGGCCGGGGCTGCAGGTGGTGGAACGCCTCTACGGCCTTCTGGAAGTACACTCCAGCAACCAAGGGGATACCCGCACCGCCGGACGGGCGATTCTGGCTGCCTTAGGGGTGAGTGAACAGGAGCGCCTCAAGCCCCGCATCATCTCCAGCCAGATCATCCGCAACATCGATCCCCACCAAACCCAGTTGATTAACCGTTCCCGCCGTGGCCAAATGCTCCTGGCCGGCCAAACCCTCTATATCCTGGAGGTGCAACCGGCAGGCTATGCCCCCCTGGCTGCCAACGAGGCAGAAAAATCTGCCCAGATCAACATCCTGGAGGTGATGCCTTTCGGTAGCTTTGGCCGCGTGTACTTGGGAGGGGAAGAGCGAGATATTCTGGCCGCCTGCCGTGCTGCTGAAGCCGTCTTGGCGGGGGTTTCCGGTCGGGAGCCCCTCTTGTTGCCTGAGGAGGTGTAGCCAATGGCAGACTCCGATCCCAAGCCAAGATCGCCCCTGTCGCAGCGGCGGGATCCCTCTTCAGCGGAGCAAGTGAGGCTCTTGACGGAGCTGGCCGCTCCCTATCGCAGCTTGCGGCGCTTCATCTACCTGGCAGCGGGCTTCTCGGCCACCATTGGGGCGTTTGTGTTTTTCTTTCAGGCCCTGGCGGGGCGAGACTTAAGCACCACCTTGCCCAGCTTGGCCTTGCAGTTGGGGATCCTGGCCGGCGCCATCGGCCTAAACAGGCTGGAAAACCGCTCTCACCAGAAGGTGATCAGACAGGTCAAACAACGCTTGGGCATGCAGCAAGACTCCCAGGAGCCCCAACGGTCGGCGGACAGTTAGCCCGCCCATTCCCCGCAGCCCCTTTCTCAATCCAGATCAAAGTCATCATCATCCGCGTCAGCACTGCGCAGATAGCGGCGCTGAGTTTGGCGAGCGGGATCCCCTTGTGACCACTTTTGGACAATTTGGACACCCAGAAAGGTCAGAAAGGCCCCCAAAGCCACAAACGTGAGAAGTGGGATCGCCAGGATCACCACTGCGCCCAGGACATAGATAGCCACCTTGGGCAGAGACGGATCCACCCCCCAGCGGCGGCTGCGCACCCAATCGGTGAGCTGCTGATCCCATTGGCGCAGGCGAGGCCTGTTCTCCTCGAAGATCTCCAGCAAAATCGGCCCCAGACGACGCAGATTGCCCTGAGTTTGCCTTCGCCAATCCTGCACCGAACGCCCCATGTTCAGGATCCCTTGTCCTGTGATCTTCAGGCCGATCCTAGCCCAACCCTAGCAACCTTCCCATCAGCTCAGAGGACGACCCGACCGGATGTAAATTTGTTTGAACATTTGGATCGGAGATTTTGGAGGCTTCCCAGGACTACAGTACACTGAGGGCACTGGCGCAGCGATGTTGCTGCCATGCCGATTCGGTAAACCTTTTTTTAACTTTTCAACCTGCTCGACTGGAGAACGCTAATGGCTCACTCGGTCAAGATCTACGACACCTGCATCGGCTGCACTCAGTGTGTGCGGGCTTGTCCCACCGACGTGTTGGAGATGGTGCCCTGGAAGGGAAAAAACAAAGCTGGGATGATCGCGGCTGCCCCCCGCACCGAAGACTGTGTTGGCTGCAAACGCTGTGAAACCGCTTGCCCTACCGACTTCCTGAGCATCCGGGTCTACCTTGGCCCCGAAACCACCCGCAGCATGGGCTTGGCCTACTGAGTTGCTGGGGGCTGGTTGCATCCTGATTTGCAATTGCCTATAAATTACTGGCAAAAGCTTCACCGAGAGTTTGGCGTGCAAGCCCCGGCATTGATGCCTGGGAAAGAGTCGTCATCAAGCTTAACCAAAAAACTGGGTTTAAAGCCCCGTCCTTCCAGGGCGGCTTTGCACTATGCTGCCTGTAGCGGCGGGGTAGTCAACCGCTCTTGCCTAACGCCTGCTGTCCGCAAGTCCCCCCTTCGGGGGGATTCATAGAAAGCAAATTCGAAAGCATTTGAAAAGCCAAGTAGCTTTTGGAACGTTCCGCTCGTAGGGCTCCCTGCACCAACTGTTCTCTGGTGGTGTGGTTGAGTAGCTCTTTCAGACTATCGGGGGTCATCAGAGATTGGATCCTAGTTAACCGCCGGCCATTAAGCGGTTTCTGAAAGAGGGCAAGCATCTCGGCTCAACAGAGTTGAGATCTGTCAACTCTTCTGTGCAAATCTTCTCAATCCATTTTCCCAACAGCCCTGTAGCCGCTAGAGTATGGGACATCTGCTGGGAACAGGCGATGCCGGGATCCTTAACCCTTAGCTGCCAGGTGATACCGGTCACCGCCCTGAAGCTCTTTTGGGTGCAAGCTGAGAGTAACTGTGGCCACTTCCCAGATCTAGGAGATCGTTTAACCATGCGCAACCTCTCTTCCGTTTTGCTGTTCGGGATCCCTTTGGTGAGCCTCAGTTGGACAGGGATCCCGGTGGTGGCCCAATCTGCCAATCAGGCCCTCTGTCAGAAATTTCCCCAAGATATTCGCTGCACTCTCTCTGCCCCCAGCCAGGTGGGACAAGCGCCGCAACCCACATCCCGTCCTCGGATTGCGGTCTTGGACTTTGATTTCAGCAGCCTCAGCAATCCCTACAGCATCCGCGAGGCTTCGCGGGGGGTGAGCGATCTGTTGGTGGATCGGTTGGTGAAAGATGGCACCTTTTCCGTCATCGAGCGCTCGCGGCTGGACGCGATCTTGGCCGAGCAGAACCTGGGTCTATCCGGGCGGCTGGATGCCAATACCGCTGCTCAGGTAGGCCGGATCCTGGGGGTCGATGCTGTGATCCTCGGCAGTGTGACCCAATTTGATGTGTCGGTGCGTCGTTCCGGGGGTGGGGCGCCGGTCTTGACCCCCTTTGGCAGCTTCCCGCTGGCGGTGGGGGCTGAGTCGGTGGATGCCGATGCCAACGTGCAGTTAAATGCTCGCCTGGTGAGCACCAGCACTGCCGAGATCTTGGCCGTGGTCGAGGGCCGGGGCAATGTCAGCCAATCCGATAGCACGGTCACGGTCGCCGGCTTTGGGGGGGGATCCGCCACCAGCAACGAAGAGAAGCTGTTGGTATTGGCAACCCAACAGGCGGTGGAGCAAATTGCCCAGCAGTTGGCCGGTTTTGCCGGGCGCTTGGCAGCTCAGCCTCGCTCTCTGCCAACGGTTGACGCCTTGGTGGCGGATGTCTACGGCAACCAGGTGATCCTGAACAAGGGCAGCCGCGATGGCTATCGGGTGGGATTGATTCTTTCTGTGGAGCGCGTCGTCCGCGAAGTCAAGGATCCGGCCACGGGGACAGTCTTGCGCAAATTGACTGAGCCAGCCGGACAGGTCCAACTGACGGAGGTGGATGACAGCTCCAGTGTGGGACGCATTCTCAGCGGGGCAGGCTTCAAGGTTGGGGATGTAGCCAAGCCTCTCCAGTAAACCCCTGAACCGCCCCTCCCAAACTCGATCCTCAGGATCCCTCGAGGGGAGCAAAGCCCTGCCGTTGTGTGTTTTCGGTTACGGTGCGGGGTTCTAAAAATTGCAGCAGGTAGTCGGGGCCGCCGGCTTTGGATCCCACGCCGGAGAGCTTGAAGCCGCCGAAGGGCTGCCGCTCCACCAACGCCCCGGTGATCTCGCGGTTGATGTAGAGGTTGCCGACGGCAAAGTCCTGGCGAGCCTGTTGAATGTGGGAAGGGGTGCGGCTGTAGAGACCGCCGGTGAGGGCGTAGGGGGTGGCATTGGCCATCTGCAGAGCAGAAGAAAAGTCCGGCGCTGAGATCACCGCCAAAACCGGGCCAAACAGCTCCCGCTGCGCCAGCTCTGACTGGGGATCCACCTGGCTGAACACGGTGGGGCCGACGAAGTAGCCTTTTTCCGGCACGGGCAGGCTGAGGTCGAGACGGGCATAGGCTTGGGCCGATTGAATGGCCTGGTGCAGGCGAGCTTGGGCTTCTGCATCGATGACCGGGCCAACTTGGGTGCCGGGGTGGGCCGGATCCCCCACATTTAAAGAGCGCACCGCCTCGACGAGCCGTCCCAAGAACAGGTCGTGAATGGACTGCAAAACGATCGCCCGCGAGCAGGCGGAGCACTTCTGGCCACTGTAGCCAAAGGCGGAGTTGACCACTCCTTTGACCGCCTGATCCAGGTCGGCGCTTTCGTCGATGAGGATGGCGTTTTTGCCCCCCATCTCGGCAATGACCCGTTTGATGTGGTGCTGGCCCGGCTGCAGTTGCGCGGCTTGGGCGAGGATCTGGCAACCCACTGCCTGGGATCCGGTGAAGGCAATCAGGTGCACCCGCCGGTCTTGAACCAACAGGGGGCCAATGGCCTCGCCCACCCCCGGCAGGAATTGAAAGACACCCTTCGGGATCCCAGCTTCGGCAAGGGCCTTGAGGATAAACTCCGCCAGTTTGGCGGCGATCAGCGAAGATTGCTCCGCCGGTTTGAGGAGCACGCAGTTTCCGGCCACCAAAGCCGCCGCTGTCATGCCACAGGGGATGGAGAGGGGGAAGTTCCAGGGGGCGATCACCACCGCCACACCGCGGGGCTGGTAGTGGTAATGGTTGGTTTCGCCGGGCAGGTTGCACTCCCGTCCCCGCTCCAGAGCCTCCATCTGTTGGGCGTAGTAGCGGCAAAAATCGATGGCCTCGGAAACTTCCCCATCGGCCTGGGCAATGGGCTTGCCCACCTCCAGCACCATCCAGGCAGCCAGCTCCGCCCGCTGGGCTTCGATTTGCTCCGCCACCCGTCGCAGGATCCCCGCCCTCACAGCCACAGGGGTGCGTCTCCAGATGGGAAAGCTGGCTTGGGCCGCTGCCAAGGCTTGCTCCACCTGTTCCAGATCGGTCAACCCAATTTCCGCCACCACCTGTTCAGGATCCGCAGGGTTGAGGGAGAGCATCGCTTGTTGGGTGGGGCGATATTCTCCGGCAATCCAGGGCTGAACCCTCTGACCCAGTTGAGGTCGGATCTCGTCCAATGCCTGAAAAAAGGGATCCCGCTGCTGGGGCTGGCTGAAATCGGTGTCGGGAGCGGCGGCAAACGAGAGAGAAGGAGCCTGGAAAACGGATCCCTCGTCCAAGACCGGCGGGGCCAACAGCTGCTCGGGGTTGTAGCCCTGAACGCTTTGCCGCAGGAAAGAGGTGTTGGCGGTGTTTTCCAGCAAACGCCGGATCAGGTAGGCCATACCCGGCAGCAGCTCCCCGTAGGGGCAGTACACCCGCACCCGCTGTCCCTTCTGCACCAAGGCCTTGGCCAGGGGATCGGCCATGCCATAGAGCACCTGCAGTTCAAAAGCAGACTGGGGCACCTCCAGGGCTTGGGCAATGGCGATGGCTTTGGCCTGAGAGCGCACATTGTGGCTGGCGATGGCGGCGTGGAGATGGGTGTGGTGCTCCAACAAAAGCTGGGTCATGCGCTCGAAGTTGGCGTCGGTAGCAGACTTGCTGTTGTAAACCGGCTGTGGCCAGTGCTTTTGCGCCGCCAGGATGGTCTCTTGATCCCAGTAGGCCCCCTTGACCAAGCGCACCGTCACCGGGGATCCCCGCTCTTTGGCCCAGGCGATCAGGTTTTGCAGATCGGTGTAGCTATCCCGCAGGTAGGCCTGCAGCGTCAGGCCAACGTCGGTGCGGCCTCGGAACTCCGGCTCCAGCAGCAGCTCCTGCAAAATGGCCAGGGTGAGGGATTTGTAGCGGTACTGCTCCATATCGAAATGGATCCCGACTCCCAGAGCTTCTGCCCGGCGCAACAGGACGCGAATCCGTTCCCCCACTTTGGCTTTGGCCCCCAGGGGATCGATGGGATCGAACTGGGAATAGAAGGCTGTCAGCTTTACCGACACTTGCGGCACCGGCTGCGGTTGTGGCCAGGTTTTGACCATCTTTGCCAAATGCTCCATCACCTGCAGATAGCGATCCAGATAGGATTGGGCTTCCGCTTCGGTGATGACGGCTTCCCCCAGCAAATCCAGCGTGAAAGCCATACCCTGCTGGTGCAGAGCTTCCAGAGTTTTGCTGACTTGCTGCAGGGTTTCTCCGGCAATGTATCGACGGGCCAAGGCTTCCACGGCAGCGGTTAGGGTGGTGGCAGCCAACTGCCCTGGCAGGGAGTCGGGGTCTGCAAAGTTGAGCAGGCTTTTCAGCATTCCCGGCAATTCCACCGCCGGATCTGAAAGATACTCCTGCAAATGGCGGGCCACCTCAGCCTTACTTTTCAAGCTGGGCAAGACATCGATCAAGCGGAACAACTGGGTGCGCAGGTGGGGGTTCTCCATCGCCCAGGCCAGCAGCTTGTCCTCCCAGCGCAGTTGATCTCGCCACTGGGCCAGCAGGGATCGCTTCTCTCCCCAAAGAGAGGCCAACAAAGATTGGGCGAGAGCTTGGGTTTGAGCCTCGTAGGCGGTAGGAGCAGCTTGGGCAACCATCTGATGAACTGGGTGAACTGGGGCGCAGGATCCCTACCATCCTGTCATGGAAAGGATGGAACCTGAGGCCGATTTTGGGAAGATAATGGCAGATGGGGCCACCGCAAATCCTCGAATAGCTACGCCGGGTATAGGCAGCTTTGCAGGAGAAACTTATGCAGGCTTTTGTTGCAGGGGCTACAGGAGAAACCGGACGCCGCATTGTCAAAGAGTTGGTGGGCCGCGACATCCCGGTACGGGCGCTGGTGCGCAGCCGCGAGCTGGCCGCACGGGTTCTGCCCCCCGAAGCGGAAGTGGTGGTGGGGGATGTGCTGGATCCGGCCACGCTGGAGACGGGCATGGAAGGATGCACGGTGGTGCTCTGTGCCACCGGGGCCAGGCCCAGTTGGGATCCCTTTCAGCCCTACCGAGTCGACTATGAAGGCACCAAGAACCTGGTCGATGTGGCCAAAGCCAAAGGGATCCAACACTTTGTTTTAATCTCTTCCCTGTGTGTTTCCCAGCTGTTCCATCCCCTCAACTTGTTTTGGCTGATCCTGGTGTGGAAAAAACGGGCGGAAGAATATCTGCAAAAAAGCGGCCTCACCTACACCATCGTTCGACCGGGGGGCCTAAAAAACCAAGACAACGACGATGGCATTGTCCTATCCAAGGCGGATACCCTCTTTGACGGCAGCATCCCCCGCACGAAAGTAGCCCAAGTAGCCGTCGAAAGTTTATTCCAGCCCGCCGCCCAAAATCGCATCCTTGAGATCATCGCCAAGCCGGGTGTGCCCAACCAAGAATGGAGCGCTCTCTTTGCTATGGCAAGGTAGGTACCGAGCTGCATGCATGCTGCATACATTATGACTATGAGCGAGTATGAACGCGGCTCCCAGTTCCTCAGCAGGCTCGAACTTGGTGGGCGCATGGCACTCCTGGAAAGTCGATCCTGCATTGGTCGATAGTCTGCCGCAAAATGTCGGTGCCAAGCTAAACTTCTCGTTTTGCCCTTAACTTCCCTCTGTCTGGGAACCAGAAGACTTGGCCAACTGCTGCAAACGATTTAAGATCTGCGCCTCAGCGTTGGCATCGTGGAGTCGCAACGTTAGGCGGGGCACCCGCAACGAAGCCGTAATCCGGCCTGAGGGCAGATCCAGCCACACCAGTTGCCCTTGAAAACAGCGACAAGCGGCTCCCCATTCCTGGGCCAGAGCCTCTACCTCTGACCAAACAAGGCAACGTGGCAGCAGCAGGTCGGTGGCCCACCCAGCCCCACACTCCCGCCGCCTGAGGACACGCACCTGCATGGATCCCTACACCCGCAAGGACTCCGTCCCGCTGACGCGAGCGGCGTAGAACTCGCACCAGGGATCCCCTTTCTCTCTAGCCTTGGTCTCCTGGCCGTGGAAGAGCCCACCCCGCTGGAAGAGGCGGTTGTAGAAGACTTGATCCAAAACCGGCTTCTGCTGGATGTTGCCGTTGTAGACCAGATTCATCATCGCCGGCACCGCCCCTTGAGCAAAATAGCAGGCGGGATCTTCTGCCCGTGGGTAGGAAGCCAAAAAGTAGTTGGCTTCGTAGTTGCCATCAATGGCCACCCGGCAAGACTCGCCGCTCACCACCTCCAAAGCCTGCCAGCGACCCCACCCCAGGCTGCTGGCCACCGCATAGCCGCCGTGGATCCAGTCCGTGTCCTTCTCCAGCATCGGCCCCACCAGGGTTTCCCACTCCACCGATTCCATGATGTTGCCGAAGGTGTAGAAGACACAAACATGCCCCGACTCGCGGATAAGAGCTTCCCCCACCCCCATCAGCTCAGCCTGCACTGCCTTCAGCTCCTGTAAAAAGCGATATTGAATGCGGTTGCAGTAGTTGGCAGGCATGCGCGTTAGCAACACGTTAAAGGCGCGAATTTGCCCCCGCTCATCTCCGGCCAAAGGCAAGCCCCACAGAGCTTCGTTGACCGCATCGTAGTCCACTGCTGTTGTGGGCCGGGGGAACTGGAGCGGCTGCTCGATCAACTTGCCCATCCCTGGACTGGGAGTCAACAACTGGGGCCGCGGCAGCCGAGTGGCCTGGATCACGCAGTGATCCTTGCGCGTAACGGCCATACACTCCGTTTCTTCTGCCCCGTAGCTTCCCAGCTCGCCAAACGTGGCATCCAGAGCTGCCGCCACATAGCCCACCGCCAAGTGGTCAATGGGACGTGTGCGGTTGACCTGATCCCCGTACTTGCTCAGCCAACCTTCTGCATAGTGAGAATGGGTAAGCTGCACTTCCCCGCCTGAAGGTGTCACCTCAAACGCCAGCCGCCCAAATCCCAAAAAACTGAAGATCTGAGCTGCCACTGCCAGGCGCTCTTGGGTCTCCTGAATGCCAAGAGCCTTGAAAGCTCCGTACAGAAGACTGTAAAAGATCTCCTGGGCTGCCGTGCGCAGGATCCCTACTCCATCGATCCAGTCGGGATCTTCAATAGTCTGCTGCAGGAATAGGTTGTAGTGATGGCAGTGGAAGATAACCGGCTCTCCAAACAGGGAGATGAGCTTACGGTCGCGGTCGAGATGTAGATGCTCAAGCATAGGCAAGTGAACTCAGATAAACAATAGGGGATCCCACAAGCGCAGCAACTGCCCTCAGACAAACCTCGCCAGCTATTCTCGACTACTCAGACCGGCATGGCAATAGGCAGGCGCTCTCGGCCCAAGAGATCTGCCACTGCTTTGTAGAGAATGCGCAGCTCCTGACGGCTCAGGGCGCCCTTTTCGAGGCGGCTATGATCCAGACCCGTTTTCAAAGACAGGCGCAGGGCCACAAAGTTAGGATCCGGGGCGTAGCGCTTGGCGTAGCTCATCAAAGCCTGAGCAGTGGATGCAGTGGTGTCTGAACAGGGGGCAACAATGGTTTTCCATCAATTAGGATGGCTTTGATACGCTCTGAAATCGCCTTAAGGTCGGTGGTGGAGCGGGTAAGAAACAAGACAAAGTAGGGGCTTCTGGGAAACGCTTTGATGACAACCCGCAACGCCGAAGTACCTGCCAAAAGGTAGTCCCCCTCTTGGTCAGCGCTTGCCGACTGGCAGAGGCGATTGTTGGCTTGTATCAAGTCAGCCGCGTAGTTGCCCAACTGTTCCAGAGAGATTTCCTCCTGCACATCGTTGGTGTACGCAACCCTAGCCACTGCAACGCCATCGGTTACTCGCCCCACCAAAGCTGCGATCAAGCCCGGAAGACCGGCAATGTGCTGCTCAACCACACTGATAAGGGTACGTATGGTCACCAGTTTGCCTCCAGATAGAGATTGAGATTGCAAGAGATTGCCCGTCCCCCAAACTCAGCCTTCAAGAGACGAGCCTGCGGTCGCAGTCGAGATGAAAGGGTTTAAGCGCGAGCAAATAAACTTAAAGTAAACCTAAAAAAGCCTTCCAGGTGTAGCAACTACCCCTGGACAAAGCTTGCTAGCTATTTTGAACTACTCAGGCCGGCATGGCAATAGGCAGACGCTCTCGGCCCAAAAGATCTGCTACCGCTTTGTAAAGAATGCGCAGCTCCTGTCGGGTCAGGGTGCCCTTTTCGAGACGGTTGCGGTCTAGGCCCGTTTTCAAAGACAGGCGCAGGGCCACAAAGTTAGGATCCGGAGCGTAGCGCTTGGCATAGTCCATCAAAGCCTGAGCCACAGACATAGTGCTGTCCTGCACAGGGGGCAGCAGCGGTTTTCCGTCGATCAAGATGGCCTTAATCCGGTCTGAAATCGCTTTCAGGTCGGTGATGGAACGGGTCAGGAATAACACAAAGTAGGGGCTTTTGGGAAACGCTTTGATGACAACCCGCAACGCCGAAGTGCCGGCCAAAAGGTAGTCCGCCTCTTGGTCAGAGCTGACAAGCTGGCATAGACGACTGTTGGCCTGGACTAGGTCGCTGGCATAGGTGCCCAAAAGTTCTAGGGCCTGCTCCTCTTGGGAATCGCTGACGTAGGTTACTTTGGCTACTGTGGTACCATCAGTGGCTCGCCCTATCAAAACAGCAACCACGCCCGGAAGGCCGGCGATGTGCTGTTCAATCACGCTGCTGAGGGTTCGGATAGCCATGATCTGACTCCTTCCTGCGGCTACATGGGATAGCTTAAATGCACGTACTATCCCATGTACTTATTCTACCAAAATGGATCAGATGCTTCCAGACAAATCTCCCGGCCGGCTTAGCTCCAGGGATCCCAGTTCTCGTGAAACTTGCCTTCCAAGATGGCCTGACGCATCTTCTGGGTGTAGCGCATCAGCTCTGTGACGTTGTGGATGGAGAGCAGAGTGTAGCCCAGGATCTCTTGCGCGCGGATGAGGTGACACAAGTAGGCTCGGCTGAAGTGGCGGCAGGTGTAGCAGGGACAGTCGGGATCGATGGGATCCAGGCTGCGGCGGTGCTCGGCATTTTTGATGTTCCAGCGTTTGCCCCGGCTGATCACCGTGCCATGGCGGGCATAGCGGGTGGGGATCACGCAGTCAAACAAATCCACTCCGGCGGCCACGGCGGCCCGCATCTCGGCATAGGTGCCCACCCCCATGAGATAACGGGGGCGATCTGCCGGCAGTAGAGGGGCTGTTTGCCGCACAACGGCGTGCATAAACTCGACCGGCTCCCCCACACTCACCCCGCCAATGGCATAGCCCGGCAGATCCAACCGACAGACCTCTTCCACCGCCCGCCGGCGCAGCTCCGGGTAAACTCCCCCCTGCACAATGCCAAACAAAGCCTGATCCGAGCGGCGATGGGCTTCCACGCAGCGCTTCAGCCATTGGGTGGTTCGCCGCACTGCTGCTTCCACTTCCTCAGGGCTGGCAGGGTAGGGCGGGCACTCGTCGAAGGCCATGATCACATCGGCACCCAAGGCATTTTGAATCTGGATGGATAGCTCTGGGGTGAAGTGAATGATGCGGCCATCGAGAGGAGAGCGAAACGTTACCCCCTCCTCGTTGATTTGGCGAATGGCGCTGAGGCTGAAGACCTGGAAGCCCCCTGAGTCGGTAAGGATGGGGCCCGACCAGCCCATAAAGCGGTGCAGCCCTCCTGCTGCTTGAATGATGCTTTCGCCAGGTTGCAGGTGGAGATGGTAGGTGTTGCTGAGGATGATGTGGGCACCTGTCTCCTTGAGCTGGGCCGGGGTGAGGGTTTTCACGTTGGCCAAAGTTCCCACCGGCATAAAGCAAGGGGTTGGGATCCCACCGTGGGGGGTGACGAAGTATCCTGCCCGCGCTTGGGTATGGGGGCAGGTGCCCTCACAAGTAAAGGTAAAGTCGGCCAAGGTCAGCGTTGATCAGCTTTCATCTGGTGCGCAGCAGAGCTTAGCACAGATAGAGCCGTCAACGAGGATCCCCTCTTCCCAACACTCCAGACCTCTCAGGAGCCTTGACAGGGATCCCCTGCTTTGGGCACACTTGTAGATCGCCGCGGAACTGGCGGAATGGTAGACGCGCTAGATTCAGGTTCTAGTGGCAGCAATGCCATCGGGGTTCAAGTCCCCGGTTCCGCACTCCCCCAAAATGGGTTTCAGGGGATACTGCCAGGTTGTCCGGCTTCACCTCCACTTCTAGAGGGCCAGCTCCTTTTCGATTTGGCCAAGCTTGATGCGGGCAAGGGCCAAGTTGCCTTTCTCTCGATCCAGAACCAGATAGAAAAACAAACCAGAGATGTGCTGGACTAGATGCATTAGGTGGTACTGAGTCTCCAGCAGGATAAGAACCTCCTCGATTTTGTCAGTAAGCTTAAGAGACTCAGCAGCTCGCATTTTGGCGCGAATCACTTCTGTGTTTCCGGCGATTGCCAGCTCCAAGTTAGCTTCAGGAAAAGCGGGGCTGTTGGTGCCCTTATATCCCAAGCACATCCCAGTTTTCCAATCCCCCAGCGCTACCCCCAGTGCTCCATCGATGCTCAGAGCTTTTACCAAACTGTCTTGGAGTTTTTGCATGACTGAGAGTATTCCCCCTTTACAAAGCTCGTCGCTCTATAGTAAGTCTTCCGTTAAGAAATTTCAACTCGAAGCTTGCTTAAAAATGTTAGGATTTGATTATTTATAGGGTGAGTGAAACCAAATGCATCAGAGGATGCTTATTGAGCTTTCTCATCTTTGACATCAGTATAAATACTGAAACTGGGATCCGGTAAGTCTTTTTCCCTTCTGCCCGCGGCGGCTCTGGACGGGCCACGGCTCAGACCCTTATTTTGGCTCGTTTGCAGGAGCTAGAGTAGCTGACGCAGGCGTGGTGAAAATGTAGCGAACTAATCCAACAGGAAGCAAGCTTGGGGATCGGATCCCTGTAGCTTCCGGTGGAGAGGCTTGGAAGTTATGCTGGGGTTACCTCTTTTACCTTGAGACTATCGACCTCCGAGATCGGTGGATCGGAACCCTTCCTCTCCGCTTAGTTTGACCTATGCCTAAGGCCCCCCTCCCTCCCAACGAAGAGCAGCGGCTGGCTGCCCTGCGGCAGTATCAGATTTTGGACACCGCTCCTGAGAACAGCTTTGACGAACTCGTCCGCCTTGCCGCCTACATCTGCGGCACGCCCATTGCTCTGGTCAGCCTTATCGACGAACACCGCCAGTGGTTTAAAGCCAAATTCGGCGTCGATGTGCAGGAGACTCCCCGGGATGTGGCCTTCTGCGCCCACGCCATCTTGTCGCCTAGAGAGCCGCTGGTGGTGCCCGATGCCACTCAGGATCCGCGCTTTGCCGACAACCCGTTTGTTACGCAAGAGCCCCACATCCGCTTCTATGCTGGCATCCCTCTGGTAACTCCAGAAGGGCAGGCCCTGGGCACGCTTTGCGTTGTCGATTATCAGCCTCGGCACCTGACCCCAGAACAACTGGAGCAATTACAAGCCCTGGCCCATCAGGTGGTGGCCCAACTGGAGCTGCGCCGTACTTTGAGGGAACTGGCTCAGACGCCTCTGCTGCCTAAGTCGGGGGATACTAAACCTGCCCGCAAAAACCGCTTTCTCCTCAAAGTTACCGCCGGTTTTGGCCTGGCTGCCTTGCTTTTGGGCGGGATCACCTACTCAGCTCAGCGGAATGCCTCTCAACTGCCGCAGCTTACAGAACGAGTGGCCCACACTCTAAAAGTGATCCAAAACTTGGAAGGATTGCTGGCGGAAACCCGCGCCGCCGAAGCCGGTAAACGTGGCTATCTTCTGACCGATAATCCTCGCTACCTCGGTGAGTACCAAGACAGCCTTGAAGCAATCTCTACCCGTCTGCGCCTGCTGCAGGAACTGACTGTCGACAACCCCCTGCAACAGGAGCGTCTGAAGCGCCTAGAGCTGCTGCTGGAGCAACGGCTACGAGTCATCCAAGACTTGATCCGGCTGAGGGAGCAAGAGGGGCTACTCGCCACCCAGGAAGCCCTGGAAAGCAGCGAAGGGCCAAGGTTGGTGGAGCAAATTGCCGATTTGATCCTGGTGCTCCAGCAGGAGGAAAATCGCCTTCTGCAGCAACGCAGCCAGGAATTTCAGTTTGCCTGGGTTAGAACCAATCTCATTGCTTTTGGCGGGCTCATTTTTACTTACCTGGTTTTGGCCTCGGTTTACTTCCTCATCCGCCGGGAGACTGCCGAGCGGGAAGAGGCAGAACGATCCCTCAAGCAAGAGCGGGATTTTACCAACGCGGTTATTGATACAGCAGGGGCGCTGGTGGTGGTTCTGGATCCTGAGGGACACATTTTGCGCTTCAACCGCGCTGCTGAGCAACTCTCTGGCTACTCGCTGGCGGAAGTCACGGGCCGGCTACTGTGGGATTTGGGTTTGATCCCGCCGGAAGATGTGCCTGGTGTGAAGCAAGCTTTTGAACAGCTCAAGGGCAATCATTCCCTCTTTTTGAATCGCCATGAGAATTTTTGGCGCACCAAGCAAGGGGCACTGCGGCTTATTTCTTGGTCTAACACCGCCCTAATCAACGCTGCCGGCGAGGTGGAGTTTGTCATGGGCACCGGCATCGACATCACCGACCGCAAGCTGGCGGAGCTGGCCTTGAAAGAAAGCGAAGAGCGCTACCGGGATCTCTTTGAAAATGCCACTGACCTCATCCAAAGCGTGGATGCCGAAGGGCACTTTTTATACGTCAACCGCGCTTGGAAAGAGACCTTGGGCTATGACGAAGCTCAAGTTTATCAAATGACCCTCTTCGACATTCTCCATCCCGACTGCCGGGAGCACTGCCAGGCTCTTTTCCAGAAGCTTCTATCGGGGGAGAAAGTAGAGAGAGTAGAGACAGCTTTCCTCACGGCCAGCGGTGAAACCGTTTGGGTGGAGGGCAATGTCAACTGCCGCTTTGAAGATGGAGTGATGGTGGCTACGCGGGGCATCTTCCGCAACATTACCGAGCAGAAGAAAGCGGCAGAGGAATTGGAGCGGCAAAACCGCCGGGCTCAGTTGCTAGCCAATCTCAGCTTGAAGATCCGCGAATCTTTGGATATCGCCGAGATCCTAGAGACGGCGGTAACAGAAATCCAAGCCCTGCTCAAAGCCGACCGAGTCTTGGTCTACCGCTTCCAGCCGGATGGTTCTGGGATCATCTCCAACGAGAAAACTCAGCCAGGGATCCCCTCGCTGGCAGGAGAGGTGATTGAGGATCCTTGCTTTCAGGAGAAATACGCCCAGCTCTACAGCCAGGGCCGCGTTCGCGTTGTTAGCGATGTGGAAAGTGAAGGACTGGAGCCTTGTTACCTAGAGCTGCTGCAAAAAATGCAGGTCAGGGCCAACATGGTGGTGCCGCTGTTTTTGGAGCAGCAGTTGTGGGGGTTGTTGCTGGCCCACCAGTGCTCCGGGCCCCGTCAGTGGCAGCCGTTTGAGATGGAGCTGCTATCGCAGTTGGCCAACCAAATTGGCATTGCCCTCACCCAGGCAGCCCTTTTGGAGCGGGAGAGAAAGCGCAGCCTGGAGCTGGAGCAGGCCCGCAAAGCAGCTGAGCAGGCTGCCCAGGCCAAGAGCAGCTTCTTAGCCACCATGAGCCACGAGATCCGCACCCCCATGAACGCGGTGTTGGGGATGACGGGCCTGCTGCTGGAGACCCCCCTCAATGCAGAACAGCGAGACTTTGTAGAGACCATCCGCGTCAGCGGCGATGCGCTGCTCACCCTCATCAACGACATCCTGGACTTCTCCAAATTGGAGGCCGGGGAAATGGAGCTGGAGATCTTGGATTTCGATCTCCGCTCGTGTCTGGAGGAGGTGGCGGATCTTTTCGCTCCCACTGCCCATGCCAAGGGGTTAGAGCTGGCGGTGCTTATGCCGCCGGAAGTGCCGCGCTACCTGCGGGGAGATGCTTCGCGTCTGCGGCAAATCCTCAACAACTTGGTGAGCAATGCCATTAAATTTACCCACCAGGGGGAGGTGGTGATCCAAGCGGAGGTGCTGCAAGAAACCGCTACCCATGCCCACCTCAAGCTCTCGGTGAGAGATACCGGAATCGGGATCCCGGCGGCGGCGCAGAGCAAGCTGTTTCAACCGTTTAGCCAGGTGGATGCCTCTACCACCCGCAAATACGGGGGCACGGGACTGGGCTTGGCCATCTGCAAACAACTGACAGAACTGATGGGGGGAACCATCTCGTTGCAAAGCCAGGAGGGACAGGGCAGCACCTTCAGCGTTGAGCTGACCCTGGAGCGGCAGCCCTATGCCCAGCAGCTTTCCCAGCCTTCTGCTCGCATCCCGGTGGATTTGCAGGGCAAGCGACTGTTGGTGGTGGACGACAACGCCACCAATCGCAAGATCCTGCGCTGTCAGGCCGCGGCTTGGGGAATGGTGGTGGAAGAGGCCGAGGATGCCTATCAGGCCATGGACAAGCTACGCCAAGCCGTTCGGGAAGGCAGACCCTTCCCCCTGGCCGTTTTGGATATGCAAATGCCAGAGGTGGATGGGGAGACCTTGGGCCGCTGGATCAAGGCAGATCCGCAACTGGCCGAGACGCAACTGGTGATGATGACTTCACTGGGACTGGGGGAGCACTCCCGCCGCGCTGCCGAAATCGGCTTTGCCGCCTACTTGGTTAAGCCGGTAAAACAAAGCCGTCTGCAGGAAGCGCTGGTCATGGCCCTGGGGAAATCTTCTGGCCTCTCCACCTCTCTTTTGGGCATTGGCCCCCCTCTCTCTCAGACGACGCCTATGGCCGACCGACCCCAGCAGTCCCTGCGCATTTTGCTGGCAGAGGATAACCCCGTCAACCAAAAGGTGGCTTTGCGCCAGCTCCAGAGCTTGGGCTACATGGCCGATGTGGTGGCCAACGGTCAGGAGGTGTTGGATCTCCTGCAGAAGGTCAGCTACGACCTCATTCTTATGGATTGTCAGATGCCGGTGATGGATGGCTACGAGGCCACCCGCCGTATCCGCCAGCAGGAAAGACTGGAGAAGGGATCCCGCCGTCGCGCCGTCATCATCGCCATCACGGCTAACGCCATGCAGGAGGATCGGGAGCGCTGCTTGCAGGCAGGCATGGATGACTATCTCAGCAAGCCGGTGCTGAAGGAAGATTTGCAAAGGTTGCTCAACCACTGGAGCCAGGTGATTGCCCAGTCTGCAGCAGGATCCTCCAATGGATCCGCTTCTGAAGCAGCCTCTCCAGCTTCCCCCGCTGAGAGCCGAGATCCCTCTTCTCCCACCCAGCCCTACCCCATCGACTCTGCCTACCTGGATCAGGTTTCCGGCGGGGATCGGGGGTTTCAGCGAGAGCTATTGCAGGTGTTCATCCAAGATTGCGAAACCCAGCTTCCGCAACTGCGCCAAGCCATTGCCGGTTACGACGCAGAAAGAATGCGGCGGGTCGCCCACCGCCTCAAAGGAGCCAGCTCCAACGTGGGAGCTAATGCTTTTTGCCAAGTGGTTCGCGAGCTGGAGCACTTGGGGGTAGCGCTGGCCCAGCAGGGATCCCAAGGTGGTCATGACCTAGAATGGGCACGCGCTCTCCAGGCCCCAGAAGACCTAGAACGCATCTTGGCCGATATCCGCCAGTACTTGCGAGATCTGGAAGGATAGATTCCAAAGGCTCGGCGCCGCTTCCGCGGCCACCCCCTCTCCCAGAGAGAGGGGAGTTAGGAAGCAATGCAGCAGAAATTTTCATGCCTGTTGCATTCGGAAGCGATGCAAAAGCCTGGCCGCAGCCAGGCCTGTAAAGATCTACAGCAAAGATCTACAGCAGTGTCTTAGGTCTACTGGGATTACATCAGGCCAATTTGAGAGAGGATCCCTTGGCCGGTCAGCAACTCGGTCGCAACGCCGATCACAAAGCCCAACATTGCCAAACGGCCATTCCATTTTTCGGCGAAGGTGGTAAAGCCAAACTTAGCTTCTTGGTTTTCCATGGTTCTAGCTCCATCAACAGGTGACATCTTTAATGTGGCTCAGATATTAAAAAGTGTCAAGTTTTGTGTCGAGAGCTAACAAGGGATCCCTAGCTGCTTTTCACGGTTGTCCAGAGGGCGTCGATGAGGCGCAGCTCTTCCCCTGACAGCACTTTGAGGTAGGTGAGTTTGGCCAGGGCCTCTTCGTCAGGGTAGATGGCCGGGTTTTGCCGATCTTCTGGGTTGATCATGGGCAGAGCTGCAGCGTTGGGGGTGGCGAAGCGGTTGTGGTTGCTCAGTTGAGCGCCGACTTCAGCATCCAGGATGAAATTGATGAAGCGATTGGCCAGCTCGGGGTTGGGGGCCTGGGCGGGAATGGCCATTACATCCAGCCAAATGTGGGCACCCTCGCGGGGGACAAAATAGCCGATGTTGGGGTTTTCTTCGGCAGCTTGCAGGGCATCGCCGCTGTAGACGATGGCTACATTGGCCGTTCCAGAAACCAGTTGGTTTTTGCCCCCCACGCCCCCAATTAGGCCGGCACTGCGGCGCTTGGTGTCGATCAAAAGCTGCTGGATCTGCTGCAGTTCAGAGCGAACGGTGGTGTTCATATCGAAGCCCAGGTAAACGGCAGCAGCGCCGATCATGGAGCGCATCTCGTCGATCATCACAAAGGGGCCATACTGCTGCTGCGGGTCGAAAATCAATCCCCAAGAGCGTTCAAAGTTTTCGGGCAGGCGGTCTTTGCGGTAGCCAATGCCGGTGGTGCCCCACTGATAGGCGGCGGTGTAGGTGTTTTCTGGATCAAAGGGCAGGCCGACAAATTTTTCGCCCAGGTTGCTCAGGTTGGGGATCAATTCTTTGTTGAGAGGCTGCAGCAGCCCCAGCTCCAACATGTTGGGCACAATGTAGTCGGTGGGAACAACAATGTCGTACTGACTGGTGCCACCCCCCCGCAGTTTGGCCACCATGTCTTCGTTGGATTCGTACACGCTGACCAGCACGCGGCTATTGGTGGCTTTTTCAAAGGCGGTGAGGATGTCGGGATCGATGTATTCTGACCAGATGTAGAGATTGAGGGTCTGCCTCTGGGCAGAGGTAACGTGGGGCCAAAACAAAACCAGGACAAGCACACAGCAGAGCAGGGTTGTGGCCGAGGCAATCCACTTTTTCATGAGATTTCTCCGACTGTGAAAAGTTGAAAACATCGTATCTGCTTTCATCCCCCAGCCGGCTACACCCGCGGCTAGGGGGCACGCCTTGGGCAATCGCCAAGCCCCGCAAACTCCGGTTGAGGCTCGGGTACTCACCCTTGTTTCCAAGACAACACCCAAACGGTATCAACGCCTCCGCGAGCGATCCGCCAAAAGCCGCAAAGGCCGATTCTTTCGTCGGATCCCTCGATGCCTTGCGCCACAAGGCTTTCCAGCCCCAAAACCCCCTCGCCGCAGCTCTTTTTGCCGACTTTTTTCCGGATCCCTCGCAAATGGGTCTTGCATTCCTTGCCCTGCTTGGGTTTAATAGGGGTGGAGGGGATCCCTAGAAATTGGAAACCATAAATACCTCCGCCCAGCAGTACCAAGCCTTGGATGAGGCCATTCGGACTGGGGGATCCCTAGAAATTGGAAACCATAAATACCTCAATACTATGGCTATCATGATCACAACTCGTGGTCGGCAGGGGGATCCCTAGAAATTGGAAACCATAAATACCTCAATTTCTTCCCAAGTAAGGGAGGTAAGTGCAATGAAGATCCCCGCTAGGGGATCCCTAGAAATTGGAAACCATAAATACCTCAATTATTAATCGCTCTAGTAGAGGTTTCTGAGAAATACACTGGGGATCCCTAGAAATTGGAAACCATAAATACCTCGCAGGGTAGAAACAACACCCAGGAAAAATCCTGGGTGGGGATCCCTAGAAATTGGAAACCATAAATACCTCGTTCAGAGCGATTTGGGGACTGCTTGGCCAAGATGACGGGGATCCCTAGAAATTGGAAACCATAAATACCTCGTCAGGTTAACAAAAGTAGTCATAGAATCCTCCAACTGGGGATCCCTAGAAATTGGAAACCATAAATACCTCTCCGCGATGCCCTTCTAGGCCTACCTAGTAAAGACCTGGGGATCCCTAGAAATTGGAAACCATAAATACCTCCTCTCGGCAGTACTAAACAATAAGTTCCCCCTTCGGGGGGATCCCTAGAAATTGGAAATAGGAAAATCCTGGGTGTCTTGTTGGGGAGGTTAGGGGGTTCCCCCTTCGGGGGGATCCCTAGAAATTGGAAATGCCCGTGAACACCAGGGATCCGGCCACGAACAGGCTGCAGTTCCCCCTTCGGGGGGATCCCTAGAAATTGGAAATGTGATTCAATACCTCTATATCCCGCACCTGAACAAGATTCGTTCCCCCTTCGGGGGGATCCCTAGAAATTGGAAATGTGTTAAATGCCGGATGAACCTCCTTCTTCAACACCGTTCCCCCTTCGGGGGGATCCCTAGAAATTGGAAATGTGCATATGTTGATCCTACATTGCAGGCTAGACTAAAGTTCCCCCTTCGGGGGGATCCCTAGAAATTGGAAATCTCCGTAGGCTCATACTCCCTTAAACGAGGTAAGAAAGCGTTCCCCCTTCGGGGGGATCCCTAGAAATTGGAAATCATTGTCAAGAGTGCACCAGGCAAAGAGGTCCTCACGTTCCCCCTTCGGGGGGATCCCTAGAAATTGGAAACACAATGAGTTTAGGCAACTCGTAGTGCAGCTTTCCAGGAGTTCCCCCTTCGGGGGGATCCCTAGAAATTGGAAAAATTGGAAACTAGGGCTGCAGATAGAGGCGGTGCTGCCGGATGTAGTGCTCCACGGCAGGGGGCACCAGGTAGCGGATAGACCTTCCCTTTTGGATTTGCTGCCTTAGGTAAGTGGAAGAGAGCGTCAGGGTAGGAGCTTCCAGGATTTGGGCTTGGATAGGCAACTTTTCGGCTACCGCCTGCAACACCTGGGCAGCATCGCCGGCATCCACCCGTGGGGCAACGATCCAATGGCAGAGGCGGGCCAGTTCTTCCGCTTGATACCACTGGGGCAGATCCCGCAGAGCATCCACGCCGATGATCCAGTACCACTGGGTATTGGGTTGCTCCTGGATGAGGGTGCGCAGCGTCTCGATAGTGTAGGAGCGCCCCGGACGGCAGATCTCCAGCTCTGAGCAGGCGAAGCGCTCGTGGTCGGCAATGGCCAACTTGACCATGGCCAGGCGGTCGGCTTTGCTGGCACCAGGGGCCAGAGGCTTGTGGGGGGGATCCCCTGCCGGCATCCACAGCACCTGATCCAGGTCAAACTGCCAAAGGGCTTGTTCTGCCATGATCAAATGGCCGTGGTGTACAGGGTTGAAGGTTCCGCCCAGAATGGCAATGCGGCGGTGCTTCATGGCTGCTGGCTCAGGTAGGTGATGGCATCCCGCAGCCAGTCTTCCGTTGGGCGGGGGTGAGTGGGCAGAGCTTGCAAGGCAGCCTGAATTTCCTGAGTGCTGTAGCCCAGGGCCAGTAAGGCCATTTCCACCTCTTCCCGGATAGGCATGGGCGGCCCCCCGGCCAAGGGTTGATCCGCAACCCCCATCCCCTGTCGCCAGTGGGCCAGCTTGGTTTTCAGCTCCAAGGCCAGCCGCTGGGCCGTTTTATGACCTACCCCCGGCGTGAGGGAGAGCAGGCGCACATTTTCGGTCACCACCGCCTGAATCAGCTCCGGCAGGCCGAAGGTATTCAGCAGGGCCAAGCCCAAAGCCGGCCCCACCCCTGAGACTTTGATGAGTTCCACAAACAAATCGCGCTCGGCTGGCGAGCCAAACCCGTACAACACCAGCTCGGTCTCTCGCACCACCAAATGGGTGAACACCCGGACGGGCTCCCCCACTGCAGGCAGTTGCTTGAGAAAACGTCCTGGGGCCTTGACGCGATAGCCGATCCCCTGCACCTCAACGGTGAGGCTGCTGCGCTCTCCCCATTCGATGGCAACAAGGTGGCCGCTTAAAAACGCGATCATGCTGCGAGTTTAATCTGGGTTTGGGATGCTCTGCTCGACTGGAGCTCCAAAGTCGGCCAAGCAATCTAAAGTCCTTGCCAAAGGCTGCTTCCCTACAAGGCTATTTCACAGACCATTTCTCTACCTGTAGACTGTTCCCCATCCAGCTCTGTATTCTCCCTCATCCATGCCGATTCGCCCTTTTCCCATCGGCCAATGGCTTTGGATCCTGTTCTCGCTGGGGGTGCTGCTCTTTCTCCATCTTCCTCTGCTGGTGATCGTCCTTTATGCCTTCAGCCCCGATGAGGCGACCTTGCGCTTCCCTTTGCCGGGGCTGACCTGGCATTGGTTTGCCGTGGCTTGGGGGCGGGCCGATATTTGGCGGGCCTTGTTTTTGTCTTTGCGGGTGGCTTTGCTGGCTACCGGAGTGGCAGTGGTGCTGGGATCCCTGGCGGCAGCGGCTGTCTATCGTAGCCGATTTTTTGGCCGCGAGACGATCTCATTTTTGGTGTTGCTGCCCATCGCCTTGCCGGGCATTGTCTCCGGGATTGCCTTGCGCTCGGCGATCCATTTGCTGGGTATCCCCTTCAGCTTTTGGACGATTGTCATCGGCCATGCCACCTTTTGCCTGGTGGTGGTGTACAACAACGTGCTGGCGCGGTTTCGCCGCATGGGACGCTCTCAGCTAGAAGCTTCTGCCGATTTGGGGGCCAACCCCCTGCAAACTTTTCGCTACATCCTTCTGCCCGAACTGGCCTCGGCCCTATTGGCGGGATCCCTGCTGGCGTTTGCCCTGTCTTTCGATGAAATCATCGTCACCACCTTCACCGCTGGCCAGCAGCAAACCCTGCCGATCTGGGTGTTCAGCCAGCTCACCAAGCCTCGGCAGCGCCCGGTGATCAGCGTGGTGGCCCTGGGGGTGATCGGCCTGACGGTGCTCCCCATTTGGCTGACCCATCATTGGACTCAAGAGAAAACCTCAACTCGCTGATGGCTCTTTCCAACCTCAGGCAAGGTTTGCGGCTTAGAAGGATCCCCAAGCATTGGCCGGAGTCGCTGTAACAGCAAGGAAACGCTGGCCCTGGTTGATCGCGGATCCCTTGTGAGAAAATGTAACAAGCATTTCATTTCTGAAATTGAGGTATCTATGGCTGTCACTCGTGCCGGACGCGCCCCTCTCGTGCGGGGCAGCAGCGAGGGAAATCCTGCCAAGTTCATGGAAATGGCCAGCGCTTTGCTCAGCACCCGCACCCGCCAAGGCAGCGGCAAAAAGGTTCAAGATCGCTCCTCCTACGGCAAGGCGGGCAATCCGCAAGAGTTTATGCAGATGGCCAGTGAATTGCGCCGCTCCCTGGAGCAGCAGGGTCGGTAGCCAATCCTGTCCACCCCCAGGGGATCCCCGTCCAGTTGCCTAAGCTGGACGGTTTTCTTGCTGCTCCTCTCAAGCCAGAGGCGGCCAATCGCTTCTGAGGCCACTCACCGGTGTTGGATCCCGCCGCAGGCCCAACCTTGGATCCAAGGCTCCGCCCTTGAGCTTCTGGGCAATGAGCCGACAGAAGAGCGGCATGTCAGGATGGGAAAAGTGCTCATCCGGGCGCTCTTGCCGGTGGACGTGATTGAGGCCAAGACGACATGAAAAACAAAGGCTTTTGGCTGGCCGGGATCCTGGGGGTAATCTTGGATCAGGCGACCAAGCGCTGGGCGGTAGAACGGCTGCTGCCGGGGCCAGAGATTGAGCTGTGGCCAGGGGTGTTTCACCTCACCTACGTGGAGAATACCGGCGCTGCTTGGAGCCTGTTTGAAGATTCGGCAGAGCTCTTGAAGTGGATCTCGTTGGGGGTAGCGCTGGCATTGGGGCTGCTGGCCATCCGCGGCGGGATCCTGAGCCGTTGGGAACAGGCGGGCTATGGCTTGGTGTGGGCAGGAGCGGTGGGGAACGGCATCGACCGCTTCGTCAACGGCTATGTGGTGGATTTTTTCAATTTGATCTGGATTCGCTTTCCGGTATTCAACGTGGCGGATGTGGCCATCAACCTCGGGGTGGCCTGCCTGCTGATCGGTTTGCTACAGGACAACTCAAAGAAAACGGGATCGACTGCTACCTCGCCTCGCTTGGAGAAAAAGCCCAGTCGCGACAGCACCCACTTTAAGGATTGACCAGCCGATGAACAGCCTTCAGGGATCCCTTGGGATGCTCATGTCCTTGGCAAGGGGGATCCCTGGTCAGCTGCAAGGACTCCGTCCGCCTATTGCAAACGGCTGGCTTGCTGAGCCACCTGGCAGAAGCGCTCGACATCTGCGGGCAAAGTGTTAAAAGCCGTCACCAGGCGGATTAAGTGGTGACCTTCCCCCAGCCAGCGGTAAAACCGAAACCCCGCTCCCTCTAGGGCCTGGAGAACCGGCTCCGGCAGCTCGATAAAAACCTCATTGGCCTCGGTAGGATACACCAACTTGGCTCCCGGCAGGGATCCCAGTCCCTGCGCCAACCGTTGGGCCATCGCGTTGGCATGGCGAGCATTGCGCAGCCACACCCCATCCTGGAGATAAGCCTGCAATTGGGCAGACAAAAAGCGCATCTTCGAAACCAGATGGCCACTGCGCTTGCGGCGAAACTCAAAATCGCCCACCTGATCTGGATGAAAAAACACCACCGCTTCCGCAGCCCAGGCCCCATTTTTGGTGGCCCCAAAGGACAGCACATCCACCCCCGCTTTCCAGGTCATCTCGGCAGGGGTGCAACCCAAACTAACCAGGGCATTGGCAAAGCGGGCCCCATCCATATGCACCTTAAGGCCAAAGTGATGGGCCAAATCCGCCAGGGATCCAAGTTGCTCCAAGGAGTAGAGGGTGCCGGCCTCAGTGGCTTGCGTCAGGCTGAGGCAGGCAGGCTGCACGTGATGAACCACCCCAAACCCCGCCCGCTCCAGGGCTGCTTTTAAGTTGCCCCAGTCAATACGGCCTTGCTCTCCGGGGATCCCCACCAACTTGGCCCCACCTGTAAACAGCTCTGGCGCTCCACATTCGTCCAGATTGATGTGGGCCTCGGGATGGCAATAAATCGCCCCGTAGGGCGGGGTGAGCACCGAAAGGGCCAAGGCGTTGGCAGCAGATCCCGTTGCCACCGGAAACACCGCCACTTCATGCTCAAAGATCTCGGCAAAGAGCCTCTGCACCTGCGCTGTGCATTCGTCTCCTCCATAGGGCATGGCGGATCCCCGGTTGAGGGCCAACAGGGCTTCCATCACCTCAGGACAAGCGCCTGTAACATTGTCGCTGCAAAAGTTCATGGCATGGACAACCCAAGGGATCTCGCCGAGGAAGGGTTAGGGCCGGCTTACTTCGCGCCAACCCAACCGGGATCCTCCAAAGTATCCCAGTCCCGACCTGCCTCTCCCTCGACCGCTTGCAATGGCGGGACAGAGTCCTTTTGGGGATGGGAAGGCGGCTCAGGCTGGTCGCGATAGCGGGACGGAGTCCTTTCGCAATAGCGGGATGGGGTCTTTGCACTCCACCACAACCCCAAAGCGGGCCCCAACCCCAACAACAGGCCCAGCCCCGCCGGCGCAACAATGCCGGAGCCCAGGCTCATCAGCAGGGCAAAAGCAAAATTAGCTACATAGAGCACCAGCGGCCCCACCAACTGGCGGCGGTCAAGGATGGGTTGATCCTCGCCCCACAGCAGATTGGCCACCGTCATGAAGGCAGCCCCAGTCAGCATCCAACCCCCGAAGTTTTGCAACGGCATGCCGAAGAAGGGCCCCGGCTGAAACCACGTCCAAAACGGGATCAAGCCGCGGGTCATGGCCGGATCCAGCACGAAGTCCCAAGCGGTGAGCAGCAACGCCCCCAACATAATGGCCTCGAAGTGAATCAGCCAGTGGCGCTGGGTTTGCAGAGCCACACGCGCCAACAAGTAGGACGACAACCCCACATAAAACCAAGACAGAGGGATGGTAAAAGGCACCAAACCGGCAATCTTGTAGCCCAGCCCACTCAGGTAGCCGTAGTTGCCAAAAGGGATCCCAGTGCTGGTACCCAACAGCTCACTGCCCAAGGAAATGCCCACCGCCGGGATCAAAAACATCAACAGGCGCCGCATCCCCAACAGCCGGGATCCCATCAGAGCTGCCGCCAGCGCACCGAACACCATGTAGGCCACGCCGCCATTGCCCATGCTCAAGGAGAAAGCTTGAATGCCAATGGGGGGCAAACTGGCCACCCACTCAGGATGGGGTACAACCCAGAGCAACCCTGCCAACCCAAAAAGCAAAGACAGAATGTGCAAACCCAGAGCTAAGGCCTCCAGCCGCTGCCAAATCGAGCCAGACAGGGGCAGAACACTTCGCCCAACAGAAGACTGGAAAGGCAGGCTGACGAGAACACCAGAGGACGAGAACCAACGCATGAGAAACTCCCGAAGAGTGGTTAAGCGAAGCCGCTCTGTCTCCTTGCAACCCATACGGCAGCTGAGGGAAAAAGCGGATGGCCCCAAGAGAGAGCCTAAAGCCAAGAACAAGCCCGCTTGCTTGCAGGCCGGCCTACTTGGGATGGCCCTCTGGGCAGGGATGTCACCACCGCTAACGGTGACACTGCTGATATTTTGCTGTCTATTGTATCAATTCGTAAACATATCGCCCGTTTTTCCTCAGGTCTCCTCCCCGTCTTCGCCGCAGGGATCCCGGGTGGGGGTGTACGCCCAGTTGGCTCGTGCTGTGGAGCGCCAGGACTGGCTTCAGGCCCTGCAGCTGGTGGATCTGTTGCAGCAGCACACGGAAGATCCCGCCCAGCGTCAGGATCTGGAAGACTATCGGCTGGAGCTGGAAAAATATCGTTCTGCTTATGGGGATCCGCCGCCGCCCCAGTGGCCGTTTTTGCACAAGCCCTTTGTTGGGGAATTTCCTGTCACCAACCTCTTCGACCATGACTTGCCTTTGGGGGAGAGGGATGGCAACAGACGGTTTGTGAGTGGGCAAGGCCAAGTTTGGATCCCTGGCCCGCTGCACCCGTGTGGCAAAAGCGATGGCCATGCCGGTTATGACTGGGAGATGCCGGTGGGAACCCCGATTTTGGCTGCTGCCGCAGGACGGGTCACCGTGGCCCGCGAGGAGCCGGAGTTTTTTTGCCCCAGCTTGGGCCGGCTGGTCAGGGGGTTGCGGGTGCGCCTTCTGCACGAGCCAGAACTCTCGGAGGGGGAGAGAACAGACGGGAGAGCACTTCCCCGCTGGGAGACCCTCTACGCCCACCTCAGTCAAATCGGGGTGCAGGAGGGGCAAGTGGTGGCCGCAGGAGCAGTCATCGGCCTATCGGGAGACAGCGGCTGTGCCAGCGGGCCCCATCTCCATTTCGAGGTGCGTCGCTTCGACAACACCAACTCCGGCCAACCAGCTGCCGTCGATCCCTACGGGTGGTTTGGGTCTGGCCTGGATCCCTGGAGCATTCATCCCCTTGGGGCCGAAAGCCTGTTCCTTTGGCAGGTGGGACAAGCCCCCAGTTTGGGAGCTTGCTGGCAAGGGCAGCGATAGCCGAGACGGACATCCGCTCCGCGCGAGACCTCGCTGACAAAGATGGATATTGACAGGCAGATTCACAACAGTCACAACAGATGATGGACTTATAGATCTCGACGGACAAAGCCATCCCCCTCCCATTGGTAGAGGGTAGCCCTCAAGTCACGGCTGGCACCGGGCGGGCTTGAGATGACCAGGATCCCTTGCGGGCTGACCCGCAGGCTGGCATTGCTCAGATCCGTCACGCTCAGCAGTGGCACAAGTCCCTCAGGCCGGTGTTCCAAGACCAAGACAGAGCGCAGCAGGCTGATGCCCCCTCGCTCGGTGAGGAGCACCAACTTGGGCTGTGGGCTGGAGGTAATGTCCGTGCGCAGGTGAGCCTCCACCAACCGCCCTGGGATCGGCTCAGCCGTGTGGAGCAGACGAAAGCTATACCCCCCCTGATGCTCGAAGCTGAGAACGCGCACCACCGGCTCTACGGTGGGCTGCCGCTGAATCTGAAACACAGCCACCACATCCTGGCGAGATGGAGAGGTTAGGCTGGCCGGGAACAGGCGCAGGTTTTCACCGCGATTGCCGCGAATAAAATCCCACCAAATGGATTGATTGAATAAAGCCACAACCCCACCTCGAGCAGCGCCGCCCTCAGAAGGAACCGGCAGCAGCGGAAGCACAGGCTGGGGATAGGCAGGAACAGCAGCAACCGGTAGAGTGGCAGCCAAGGCCGCTCCCCAGGCTATTCGACCACAGGAACACAACAGCTTCCGCATATTTCCTCACTCCTCGCCCCTAAAATTCTAAAGGACTCCAAGGTTCTCCCAGTCAACCAAACAGCCGGGATACAGGGATCCCTTTTATGTCGAACGCAACCTCGATCTCACCTTGATCTCGCCTGGCAATGGGCTACCAAGTTAGGGTGAAAAGCCTGGAGCTTCCTCTGTAGCCAACAAAGTCGGCTTGGAACGACGCCCCGCCAATTGGAAAGGGATCCCCCAGGAGCAAGGGGCAGCCCCCCCCGACGGAGGGCTCTATTTTTCGGCAGCCAAAAACAATTGGGCCCGCCAAAAGCAGGCAATGGACTTGCTGTCCAAATCCATTCCCAAACGGGCCATTTCTGTAAGCTCAGAAGCAGAAAACTCCACTACGGTAATATCTTCATCCTCATCCTTATCGGGAGGGGAATCCAGCACTTCCAGCTCCCGCGCCAAATAGGCATACATAATCTCGCTGGAATAGCCGGGGCACAAATAAAATTGGCCAAGGGGATCCCAGCGATGGGCACGCAGGCCCGTTTCTTCTTCCAGCTCGCGGCGAATGGTGTCATCGGGATGCTCCCCTGGCTCGACTGTGCCTGCCGGAAATTCATAAAGGTAGGAGGCAACCGCAAAGCGATATTGACGAATGCAGACGAACTTGCCTGCTGCAGTGACGGGCACTGCCACCACCCCGCCAGGATGGATGAGGTACTCCCGCTCTCCCTCTTTGCCGTTGGGAAAACGCAAACGCTGGCTGACGAAGGTGTATTTGTGGCCTTGATAGCGGAGGCGCTCACGAATCACCTGAGATGGGTTTTGCATGGCAAGGGTTCTCGAGAGTAGAGCCGCTCTCAGCTTAATGGTTTCCGGCGCTGTTGCAACCGGGCCATCCAGAGGGATCCACAACGCCCTTGGGATTCCCTGTCTGGGGTAGAGTCAGGGAAAGCACAAAAGTTGCAGGCCATGATTTACCCCCCCTTGAAGGAGTTTCTTGCCCTCACCAAGCAGGGCAACTTTATCCCGGTGTACCAGGAATGGGTGGCGGATTTGGAAACGCCGGTTTCTGCCTGGTATCGGGTTTGTGCTGGCCAGCCCTACAACTTTCTCCTGGAGTCGGTGGAGGGGGGGGAACAGGTGGCCCGCTACAGCTTCTTGGGCTGCGATCCCCTGTGGGTTTTGGAAATACGCGGGGATCAGGCGCTACAGCGATACCGCGATGGCCGACAGGAGCACCACCAAGGGGATCCCTTCGCAATTTTGGCCCGCTGTTTGCAGCCTTATGAGCCGGTGCATTTGTCGGAACTGCCCAGCAGCATTGGCGGGCTATTTGGCTACTGGGGCTATGAGCTGATTCGCTGGGTCGAACCCAAGGTGCCCATCCACCCCCTGCAGCCGGGGGATCCTCCTGACGCCGTTTTTATGCAGGTGGACAGCATTTTGCTCTTCGACCAGGTGAAGCGCAAGATCTGGGTGGTGGCCTTCGCCGATACCCGTCACCACGCTCCTGAGGAAGCCTATGCCCAAGCCTGCCGGCGGGTGGAAAAGCTGATGCAGCAGCTCAGCGCTCCTCTTTCTCTGGCCCATCTGCACCTCAACTGGAAGCCCCACCTGTCGGAAAGGACTCCGTCCCGCTGGCGCGAACAAATCCCTCCCAGCACCCTGAGCCGCCCGGCCTACTGCCAAGCGGTGGAACGGGCTAAGGACTACATCCGCGCCGGAGATATCTTCCAGGTAGTGCTCTCGCAGCGGTTTACCATCTCCTTTGCGGGGGATCCCTTTTGCCTCTACCGCTCGTTGCGGCTGATTAACCCTTCCCCTTATATGGCGTTTTTGCAGTTTGGGAATCTCTGCCTCATCGGCTCCAGCCCAGAGGTGATGGTCAAACTCAGCCGGGTGGGAGAAGACCGCATCGCCACCGTGCGCCCCATTGCCGGCACCCGCCCCCGTGGCACCACCCCTCAGGAAGACCGGCAGTTAGAGCAAGAGCTGTTGGCAGATCCGAAAGAACGGGCCGAACATGTGATGTTGGTGGATCTGGCCCGCAACGACCTGGGACGGGTCTGCCAACTGGGATCTGTGCAGGTGGATGACCTGATGCAGATCGAGCGCTACAGCCATGTGATGCACATTGTCAGCAACGTGGTGGGGCGGCTGGATCCCCAGTACAGCGCCTGGGATCTGCTGCGGGCCACCTTCCCCGCCGGAACCGTTACGGGTGCCCCCAAAATCCGCGCCATGCAGATTATTCATGAGCTGGAAGGATGCCGCCGCGGGCCCTATGCCGGCGCCTATGGCTACTACGACTTTTCCGGCCAACTGAACACCGCCATCACCATCCGCACCCTGCTGGTTCATCAGGGCCAGGTGAGCTTGCAGGCCGGGGCAGGTATTGTGGCCGACTCGGATCCGGAGCGGGAATACCAAGAATGTCTGAACAAAGCGCGGGGCATGTTAATGGCTGTGGCCAGTTTGCAGGAGACCTAGCCCATGTTGGCCCAGTTGCGCTTCAGCCCTGCGGTTCGCGTCAGCGGGACGGAGTCCTTACAGGAGCTCCAGCAGCCGGATCCAGAGACCGTAGAGCAGGCTTTTGAACTGTTTTCCACAGAGGGCTATCTGGTGTTGCCGGAGATCTTTCCCCCCGAGCTCATCGACAAGTTGCACAGCAGCTTTCTGGCCACCTACAGCCACTACTGCACCCACGAAAACCACGCCGATGCCCTGTTAGTGGGCAATAGACGGGTGATGGTAACGGTTCGCCTGGAGGGCCCCTTCAACGATCCCCTCATCTATGCCCATCCTCTGATCTTGCCCATCCTGAAGCGGATTTTGGGGCCGGAGTTGATCTTGAGCGGGCTGGGGGCGGTGGTCTCTCTGCCGGGATCCGCCGATCAACAAGTTCACCGGGATCTGTCTCATCTGTTTGGCGACGAGACCTTGGATGCAATCATTCCTTGCTATGCCCTGAATTTGCTTATTCCTCTGGTGGAGGTCAACGAAGAGAACGGCATGACCCGTCTCTGGCCCGGCAGCCATGCGGTCTTCGATGCCCACTATACCGAGCTGGCCCAGCAGATGCCCTTTGTCGATCCGCCCCTGGCCAAGGGATCCTGCCTCCTGTTTGACTACCGCCTGATTCACCTGGGTCGGGCCAATCGCTCGCCCGCTCCCCGTCCTCTTCTCTACAACACCTACAGCCGCGCTTGGTTTCGGGATCCCATCAATTACACTCAGCAACCTCCCCTGGTGATCCCGGCCCAAGAGAAAGAGCGGATCCCAGCCGAGCATCAGCGCCTATTCGTGACGGCACAGATTGTGTAGACGGCCCGGAACTGCGAGCTGACCGAAAACTCGGCGGCTCAGGCCCCGGCATTTATGCCTAGGGATAAGCTACCGTCTCCTGATAGGATGTGAGTATCGCTCCACCCATTTATAGAAAGGTGCAGTGGTAAACTACCCAACCCTGACTGCTTCGCAGTACAGGGCGGGCTTAAGGCCTCCGGCCCGCTGGCGCGAACGGTAGCCCTGCAGTTGGCAAGCCAA